>DFFQ01000093.1 GCA_002371025.1 Lachnospiraceae bacterium UBA3772
TCACAAGCCAGTGTATCAGAGTTCCAGTTCTTTACGGACATACAGCTACAGTGTTTGTTAACTTTAAGAAGAAGCCTACTAAGGAGCAGATCCTTGAGGCATGGAAGAACTTTAAGGGTGAGCCACAGGAACTTAACCTTCCTTCAGCTCCAAAGCAGTTTATCCAGTATCTTGAAGAGGACAACAGACCTCAGGTTGCACTTGATGTTAACTATGAAGGTGGTATGGGCGTTTCTATGGGACGTCTCAGAGAGGACTCTCTTTTTGATTATAAATTTGTTGGTCTTTCACATAATACACTCCGTGGAGCAGCAGGTGGTGCCGTCCTTTGTGCAGAGCTTCTTACAGCTAAGGGATATATCACAAAAAAATAATAGAATTTGCTATCTTTTTTAAGAAAAATGGTTTATAATCGTAAGGTACGTAATTTTAGCCTAGGAGACCAGTAGTTATGGAAAAGAAAAAACTGATACTTGTCACATCTCCACCAGCATGTGGCAAAACTTTCATTTCAAAAAAACTTGCAAAAGCACTTACAAATTGTGTTTATCTTGATAAGGATACTCTTATTGTTCTGTCTAAGCAGATCTTTAAGGTAGCTAATCAGGAGTACAACAGATCTTCAGATTTCTTCCAGAAAGAAATCAGAGATTATGAGTATTATGCAGTTCTTGATCTTGCTTTTGACGCACTTGATTACAATGATACAGTTCTTATAAATGCACCTTTTACAGAAGAGATAAGAGATAACGATTATCTTGATAAGCTTCGTCACAGGCTTGCTGAGAAGGATGCTGTTCTCTGCGTGGTTTGGATTCACACAGATGTAGAAGTAGCTCATCAGAGAATGATCAGCCGTAATTCAGACAGAGATGTATGGAAGCTTGAGCATTGGGATGAATACATAGCTACACAGAACTTCAATAAACCGGAGAATATCCCTGAATTATATGTTTTCGAAAATTCTTCAGATGAAGATTTCAAGAAATCAATTGAGGGTGCTGTAAAATACATTAGAAGTTAAGAAATTATCATAGCCGGTATAATTTATTTGTACCGGCTATTTTTAGATGTTATCATAGTTTTAAAGCTCATCATTTATCGAGAGGTAAAAAATAATGGCAGATGTAAGACCATTTGCAGCCATGAGACCAGCAAAAGATATAGTGTCTCGTGTAGCAGCACTTCCTTATGATGTTTATAACAGACAGGAAGCAAAAGTTGAGGCTCAAAGAGAGCCTAAATCATTTCTTAGGATAGACAGGCCTGAAACTAATTTTGCAGATGATTTCGATATGTATTCCCAGGAAGCTTATGATAAAGCTAAGGAATTACTTGACCAGGCCTTTAATGATGGAACTTATGTAGAAGAAGAGAGTAAGATGTTTTATATCTATGAACTTATCATGGATGGAAGCCATCAGACAGGAATTGTTGCTCTTTCTTCAATAGATGATTACATTTCCGGCGTGATAAAAAAGCATGAGAATACTCGTGAAGAAAAAGAATTAGACAGGATTAATCATATCTATAACTGTTCTGCCCAGACTGGGCCAATCTTTCTTGCATATAGAGAGAAGAAGGTTATAAATGATATAGTTAATCGTATTAAGAAAGAATATGATCCTCTTTACAGCTTTACTTCACCTGATAATATCACACATAATGTGTGGCAGGTGAATGGAACAGAAGATCTGATAAGTCTTCTGGCTGAATTTAAGAGTTTAGAAAATGTATATATAGCAGATGGACACCATAGAGCAGCTTCAGCTGTTAAGGTTGGAATCAGAAAGCGTAAGGAAAATAAGGGATACACCGGAGAGGAAGAGTTTAACTTTTTCTTATCAGTTCTTTTTCCTGATTCAGAGCTTAAGATCCTTCCTTATAACAGGGTGGTGCGTGATCTTAATGGTTTTTCAGAGGCTGAGTTTATAGAAAAGATAAAAGAAGTCTGTGAGATAGCAAAGGACGATGTACCGGTGGAACCTGATAAAAAGGGAACATTTGGGATGTTTTTAAATGACAGCTGGTACAGACTTAGATTTAAAAATGAATTATTAAATGACGATCCTGTTAAAGGATTGGATGTTTCACTGCTTCAGGATTATGTTTTAGAGCCATTACTTGGGATTAAAGATCCACGTATTGATTCTCGTATAGATTTTGTTGGAGGAATCAGAGGATTAGGAGAGCTTGAAAGAAGAGTTCATAGTGACTCGGTAGTAGCATTTTCCATGTATCCTACATCAATTTCTGAGCTTTTCTCAGTGGCAGATGCAGGACTTTTAATGCCTCCAAAATCCACATGGTTTGAGCCAAAATTAAGAAGTGGCATATTTATACATAAAATATAAAATGTTATTAGTGTTAGTAGAATTTATATAATGTTTTAAAATATCATTAAATGTGAAAAAAGGGAACGAAGGAAGGTTATATGTCTAGAAGAAAAGAAGTCTTTGCAATAAACTGGTTGGAAGTTGATGCAATAGTAAATGCGAAGCATGATAATCCTCATCATATA
>DFFQ01000244.1 GCA_002371025.1 Lachnospiraceae bacterium UBA3772
ACTCTTGCTTATCCTAAGGGACTTACATATCAGTATGGTCAGTACTATAACAGAAATGTAGATATAACATTTAAGGCTTCTACATATGAATTTGCTTCTGCAACAGTAACTGATAATGGAGAAGATATTACTCCAAGCTTCAGTGATGAAAAGGCTGGTGTAAAGACGGGCCATGTGACAATCTCAGGAGAGGGAAGTCATGACATAAGAATGACTGTTAAAAATAAGGCAGGTTCTCAGTCAGAAGTAAGAAGTGTAAGCTTTGTTATTGATAAGACGGCTCCTGTTATAAATACAGCTCTTGATAATATCAATGTAACAAATGGTTCAGATGAGAGATATTTAGATCATGATGGAAGTCTTTTGGTAAGTGTTAGTGATGCAAATGCGGATGGAGATGATCTTACAAGAACTCTCAGCATAACACGTCCACAGCAGGGAACTGAAACCAGTGAATCAAAGATCTCTGAGGGAACAACTTCCTATTCTACAGAAGCAGATTATGAGGTGAAGTTTGTAGCAGTTGACAGAGCTGGTAATAAGAGTGAAGAAAGAATCGTAAGATTCAGAGTTGATAAGACAGCTCCTGTACTTACTATTGACGGAGTACTTAAGGATAGTGTCAACCAGAAAAGTGTTACTGCATCTTATAATATCGATGAAGCATTCTACAGCGACATGGTATCAGCAAAGGTTGATGTCTATAGAAAACTTGATGGAACAGCTGAAACACTTCTTAGAACAGTAGAATTAAAGCCAACATCTGATCCATATTCATTATCGGAACTGTTTAATGAAGATGGTGAATACAGATTTGTATTCTCTGCAGAAGACAGAGCTGGTAATAAGACGGAATATGCTTACAGCTTTAAACAGGATGGAACAGCTCCTGTGATCGCCCTTTCAGGTGTAAGCAATTATGATAAGACAGTTGATCCAGTAACATTACATGTAATGGTTCAGGAGAACTTCTTTACAACAAATACCATTAATTTAAGTGGTACAAGACGAGACGCAGATGGAAAGTCATATTCCATTGAATTTACATCTTATAACATAAACGGATCAAGTAATTCAGAATTCAGTCAGTTATTTGAAGAAGATGGTATATATGATATTACAGTTGTTTCTAAAGATGCAGCAGGAAATGAGACAAAACAGTCTGTACATTTTACTATAGATTCAACAGATCCTGTTATAGGAAGTCTTGAAAGATTTGATGGAAAGACATTAAGTGAATTTAAGTGGACTGAAAAAGATGATGATGTAGTTAAGGATCTTACAACCTGCCAGATCAAGATCTATCTTGATGGAACAGAATATGACGGCCTTTCAAAGTTAGAGGACGGCAGCCACATATTAAAGGTTGAAGCAGTGGATGAACTGGGTAATACATCTGTTAAAGAAGTATCATTTATGCTGGATACTATAGCTCCTGTTATCATGATCAGTGGTATAGAGAATGGAGAAGTGATAAGAGAATCAAGAGAGATCAGCATCGCACTTCAGTTAGAAGATGATACTATTGAGTCAGTAAAACTTAATGGCAAGGATATTGCAGTTTCAGATAATAAAGCAGTTCTTACAGTAGATGAACCGGGTGAATATAAACTGGTAGTTGTTGCAAGAGATGCTGCCGGAAATGAAACTATCACAACTTATGAATTTACATTCAAGAAGAAAGTAAATTATATGATGGTGATAATCCTTAGTGGTGTTGGACTTTTAGCTCTCATAGCTCTTATTGCAGTGGCAAAGAGAAGAAAAAAATAATTAATACGGAGTTTTTATGACAGAAAGATTTAAGGCGGCAGTATTTGATATGGACGGGGTTATATTTGACTCAGAGAAGATCTACCGACAGAGTTATTATAAGGTAGGAGAAATATATGGCTTTTCCAGGGAAGATACTGACAGATTCTGTGAAGTATGTGCTGGGGGTACAAGGGAGAAGAATGCATTAAGGTTTAAAAATATTTTTGGTGACGTTGTGGATTACGGTATCTACAGAGCTAAAGCCCATGCCTTAGTAGATGAACATGGAGCTACCAAAGGGTTTGAACTTAAAGAAGGCGTAAGAGAAACCCTTGAGAGCCTTAAAAATAAAGGCATAAAGATTGCCCTGGCTACATCTACAGCAAAAGAAAGGGCAGAACATTATCTTTCTGAACATGATATTCTTAAATATTTTGATGAGATAGTTTATGGAAATCAGGTTGAACATGGAAAGCCGGAACCGGATATTTTCCTTAAGGCCTGTGAAAAGCTTAATGTAAGTCCCGAGTGTGCTGTTGGAATAGAAGATTCCATAAATGGAGTCAGAGCATCCCATAGTGCGGGGCTATATACAGTAATGGTGATTGACCTTATCATGCCGAATGATGTGGCAAGACAAAATACAGATCAGATAAGCGAAACCATAACAGAAATTCTTCCTTTGTTTGGGATTGGAAACAACAGATAAAAAAACTAAAGAAAAATAAGAATGGGCTTGAAAATATATACTTTTCAAGCCTATTTCTATGTGTTATAATACCAAAGAATAACGAAAAGTATCGGTAAACGAGGCTTAAGGAGGCACAAAATGGAAAGAATTAAAACTTTAACACAGAACACATTCAAGAATACTCTTGTTAAGGGAGGCTGTGGTGAGTGCCAGACATCTTGCCAGTCAGCTTGCAAGACATCTTGTACAGTAGGAAACCAGAGCTGCGAGAATAAATAATAACGCAGATTATTCGGTTCTTATAAGTTAGAAGCGTAAGCTTTTAACCAAATTAAAAGGGACTGTCCCCCTCTTGGATAGTCCCTTTTACATTGTTTAGACATATGAATTATCGGAAGGATATTT
>DFFQ01000067.1 GCA_002371025.1 Lachnospiraceae bacterium UBA3772
TACCCACTAACTTTTCCGAGTTACTTACTATCTCAAATCGATTACTTTTTAAGATTATATTCTCTCAAACTATCAGGAATAGCTGGCACACCATATCTTCCAAAGTAAGCAACAAAACGTTGTCTCAATTGATGAATATATGGTGCATTTAATCGGTATCCCATTCTTTTGCTCACATATTCTTTTTTCTTTTTTTTACAAAAAGCAGTCTTAAAGTTTATGTATGCTACTTCGTTATAACGTCTTGGAGAAAAGGGGAAGACAGGCAGAATTTGAGCACTTAAATTATCATTATTAAAGATTCTTTTTAGACTCTCTTTTCGTTTCTCTCTAAAATTATCATAAATGTCATTTGGACCATATGAATGACTTTTATCTAAGTATTCACTAAAACTTGACCGCTGAAACAATAAGAACTCTAATTGTTTATCACAATTATCCTTTATTTCACATTCTGGAGTTATCAAAATACCATAAAGATTTCTTTTAAATTTGAATAGTTCACCAGTCATGATAGGTACTTCATTAGGTATTTGCGAATAAATCAACCTTTGGTACACTTTAGCTGTACTTTTTACCGATTTAGAATTGCTTTCAACAGAATAATTGTCTAACGCATATCTTAACGCAGCTGATTGAACAATGGATTCATTTAGTACATTATTAAATATATCAATTAACTCTGTTGTCGGATCTCCACCATCAGCAATGACCGTGTCTCGGAACTCTTTAATCCAATTTCGATCTGCATTTTCTAGTTCTTCAAATATATTTTGCGCAGCAGCATTTATTGTTTGACTCCATAGAAATGGAATATTCAAATGAGGACTTTCTCTTTCAAATTTCCTAATATCTCTTGTTATATAATCGTATTCCTTATCAACGTTTTTGCCTTTTTTCCTAAAATGAATCTTTCTACCATACTTTTTCTTTAGACAATGCTTTTCTTCTTCAGAAAGGTCTATTTCTGAATAGATATAAACCAACGTAAATATTGAATAATTTAGGAGTATAGACATAGGGGTTCTTTGTACATGCTGAATCCCATCAAAATCTTCATCAGTATTCTCGTTGTTTTCAAAATTCCAATCAATAATGCACGCCTTGAAAGTTGAGGCAGATTTTATTGTAGCTTCCAAACATGCTAAATTATCTATAGGCAAAATAGAAAAATCCTTCTTTTTAAGAAATAATTCAAACAAGGACTTTTCATTCCCTTTTGAAAAGACTTTATTATCTGCAAACAAAACAACTCCGTTCATAATTATTCCTCCTCATCAAATTTTACAATGAAGTTTGCCCCAGACAGCAACTTGTCTGTTGGGACCTCTATTACCGCGATCTGTGCATTGATACGTGATAAGAGTTCTCTTACAATATACAATCCTAAGCCTCTTCCATTTGATTTCATGGAAAAGAATTCGTTGAATACTAAAGGAACAATGTCTTCTCGTATACCATTTCCATTATCTCCTACTATTAACGTTCTGTTTGTGGGAGATATTGCAAAATGAATTTTCTTATCTAAGTTATCCGACTTGCCTAACCAATAGATAGCATTATCAATTAGGTTTATCAGAACTTGCAAAATAAGACCAACATTAGTTCTAATAACCAAATCGCTCTTTATTTCATCCAAATTCGTCAAAATCTTTCCGTCAATATCATTCCTAAAATATCTTACTACCTTTATGATACACTCCTTGATGGATACATTTTTGATAGACTGCCGTTGGATTTTGAATAAGGGCTGAATCATTTGCATATCTTCATGCACGATGTTCAAATTCTCTTCAAGTTCGTCAAACAAGTCTATCAAATCTTGCTCCTGATATTTGTGGCTAATAATTTTTTTCTTGAATGATTTCACATTTTGTGTCATTAGTGATAGTATCCGAATAGAATCATGTGAAGACTTCTCGACAGCCATCCCTAATCCTGCTAAATCTTCTACGGTTTCCATTCTCTCTGTAATAACGTTAATATGACTCTTAAAAGCATCGAAAAATTTGTTCGACAACTCAAGTGTTTCCAGATCCTTAGATTTTTCTAATGATTTTTGTAATCTCATTAAGGAAGTATGCAAAACTTCATTTGACTTATTTATTGGAACTCTCTTTTGAATAGCTTTTTTGTTCTTGTCTATTTTTATTTCATAATTGAATATTTCTGTTACAGCTGTAGTTAGAGACTTGAAATCATTATAACAGCCTTTATCATTAACAAGTCCTTGTCTATTGGTAGCATCTCTTAATAATGGATTGTGCTCCTGAGATATGTAAACAAAACCAGTCAAATCATTATAGCTGATGAACTGCCCCGCCCGATAAGTCGATCTTAGTTTGTCCAAATCCAACCAGTCGATACCTTTCTCACCATATGGATAAACACGTATGCCATCCCTCATGACAAATACAAAGTTCTCTTTTATGAATTTCTCCAGGTCTTTGTCTAATATAGTCAAGTCCTTATTCTTTAAATCAAAAGCATAAAAGGTAAAGCTGAACGGGCCGCATTGTGGGACACGATTATTGTCCTTAAACCATTTGGTACCATAGAGTGAATAATTCCTTATGGAAAGTGCAGAATCGTCCAAAAGATTAATAGTGTCTGTTAATACACGTCGAGGAGATAACGATTTGTATTGGAAATGAACATCCCCGTTTTCATCAATAGTTCCTATCATTGAGAACTGAGATCTTTCTATAACATCGGCAAATGTCTTTACATCTTCATCTACATAGAGATTGCCCTCTTTATACATTTCGATAGAGAAATCTTGGACGAAGTCAATACCTAAGAGTCGTGCGTTATCATCAACAGGTGGCATCATACGCTGTATGTTCTGATATAATTCTTTATAGTCATTTGCAGACCATAATTCTCTAATATTATAGATACGAATTATAGTTCCTGATTTACCTGCAACTCTTTCAGGTGGATTCTGCACATACCAATTATTGGTAACTTCGTCCAACAATTTATAGTCCGCCGGTTGATTGAATAGATTTGCATCATCTGGGTTAAAATCAACAAAGTTCATTTCTAGTTTAACTTCATTCTCGCCTTGGGCTTTCGTATAAAGCTCAATCTTTTCCCCCAACTTGTGTATAGCAAATCTTCCTATACCCTTTTCACCTTGAACAATTCTTCCTTTGTCAGTAGTTAAGTTCTTCTTTCTCTTCTTGTCAAACTTGTTTGGTGTAGCAGGACGAAGCCAAACATTCTTAATAACATCTAATGACATTCCACAGCCATCGTCCTCTATTTCAATATATGCCTGTTCTTCTTTTGGTAAACTATTGAACCCTACATTAGACATATTACAAAATCGAACCTTTACGACACTAGCATCTGCATCGTAACTATTTTTTATGATTTCAATAACTGCTACCTTTTTATCGGTAATCAATTGGTCACCTATCACATTCATTAACCTTGCGTAAGGTCTGAACGGCATACTACTATGTTCAATGATTGCCATATTGCTATTTTCTCATTATTATTACATACTCATTCGGATAAA
>DFFQ01000151.1 GCA_002371025.1 Lachnospiraceae bacterium UBA3772
ATACATTTCATATCCTGACCACCAATGTCAAGGATAGTATCTACTTCAGGATCAAAGAACGAAGCAGCAGTATAGTGAGCTATTGTTTCGACTTCACCATAATCAAGGCCAAAGGCTGATTTAAGAAGTGCTTCACCGTAACCTGTAGAGCAGCTTCCTGCAATATGTGCTGTAGAAGGAAGAAGAGAATAGATCTCCTTCATTGCCTTGATTGTAGTATTTACTGGACTTCCGTTGTTATTTGAATAGAAGTCATAGAGAAGTTCGCCTTTTTCACCGATAACAGCAAGTTTTGTTGTAGTTGAACCTGCATCAATACCAAGGAATACATTTCCCTTATAAGTTTTAAGGTCGCCACGCTTTACATGGTATCCGTGCTGGCGTTCTTCAAATTCTTTATATGATTTTTCATCATCAAAAAGAGGATCAAGTCTATTTACAGCAACTTCAATACGAAGTTCTGGTGTAAGGCGAGCCTCTAATTCTTTAAGAGTTGTTGTTCTGTTCTCATCTGCGTGAAGAGCGGCACCGATAGCTGCAAAAAGATGAGAATTATTAGGAATTATCTTATGTTCTTCATCAAGATTAAGTGTTCTGATAAAACATTCACGAAGCTGGTCTAAGAAATGAAGTGGACCACCAAGGAATGCAACATGTCCCTTGATAGGCTTACCGCAGGCAAGACCTGAAATTGTCTGATTTACAACAGCCTGGAATATTGATACAGAAAGGTTTGGTTTTGTAGCACCTTCATTAATAAGGGGCTGGATATCAGTTTTTGCAAATACACCACAACGGGCAGCAATAGGATAGACTGTATCATATTCCTTTGCATATTCGTTAAGTCCGGTTGCATCTGTCATAAGAAGAGCAGCCATCTGGTCTATAAAAGAGCCTGTACCGCCGGCGCAGACTGAATTCATTCTTTGTTCAATTCCATTTTTTGTGAAATAGATGATCTTTGCATCTTCACCACCAAGCTCGATTGCAACATCTGTCTGTGGTGCTTCAAGTTCAAGTGCGCTTGAAACACAGACTACTTCCTGGCTGAATGGTACATCGATAACATTAGCAAGTGCGAGTCCCCCTGAACCGGTAATATCAGGAGCTATCTCGCAATCCCCAGCTGTATTAATTGCATTTTGAAGGAGTTCTTTTAATGTTTCCTTTATCTTTGCAAAATGTCTCTTATATTCAGAGTAAATGATCTGGTTGTTTTCATCGAGCAGAGCAACCTTTACTGTTGTCGACCCGATATCAATTCCGAGGTGTCTCATATTGGAATTACCTTTCTCTTGATTGCTACTTTAATTTAAATCCATATCAATTCATTATCTTATAATATGGCACTAACCGTATCATTATATTAGAATTTTGGCGTTTTTTCAAGAAATTTAGGTAGATCATGAGAAAGAAATTAATATGATAAAAGATGAAATATCTAGTTGCATTATTATTTTTCCTATGATAGTATATCAAAGTATGATTTTATAGTTTGTTTAGGAGGATTTTGTTGTGAAACTCGCACTTACAATATTACTTATTATCATTGGTATAGCACTTTCAATCGTTGTTCTTATGCAGAAAGGTGTAGAAGGCAACGCTACAGATACATTTGTTGGTTCAGTTAGTTCATCTTACTGGGAGAAGAATAAGAAGCATTCTAAAGAAGAAATCACAAAGAAGGTTACAGTAGTACTTGGAATCCTCTTCTTTGTTGTTGCAGCAGTTCTTTCTTCAAAGTGGGTTAGATAATCTGATATGTGAATTTTTCAAGGTGCTGATTTATCAGCACCTTTTTATTTTGTGCGAAGCCGAGCCAAAGTCATATATGCGAAGCATATGCATCATATACAAGAACACTCCATCGCATTTATGCGAAATGGAGCGTTCCTCTATATGATGTATATCTGCCATTGGCAGATATATGACCTTGGCGAGGCCGCATCATCGAGCGAGTTATGCTCGCGAGATGTTGCGAGATGTTGCGAGCTATGCTCGCGAGATGTTTTACCTCAAAGGTATTAGTGGGTAGACTATCCCTTGCTGCATGATATAATAATATTTAGAGATCGGTTACTTAAAACGGGGTTATTTAAGGAGGTTAACATGTTAGATACATATAATATAGAAAATGAAGAAGATAACAAAAGATCAGCTAGAAAGAAGATGATTCTTGAATTCATGTCTGTTCCAAACTACAAACCGGCCAGATTTAAGGAACTTTGCTTTATCTTTAATGTCAGTGAAGAGGACAGGGATGAACTACTGTCTTGTCTTAATGAGCTTGAAGATGAAGGTCGTATAGTTAAAACAAAGAATAACAGATATATGCCTATGCCTGAAAATGTCATGGTGGGTACTTATATCGGAAATAAGAGAAGCTTTGGTTTTGTAAAGGTTGAGGGAAGGGATGAAGACCTTTTCATTCATGATAAGAATTCTCTTAATGCCTTCCATGGGGATACTGTACTTGTGCAGCTGGACAAAAGAAAGACAGGACCTAGAACCGAAGCACGTATTATCAGAATCATAAAGCGTGAGATATCTGAATTGATTGGTATATTCCAGGCTTGTGATGGTTACGGATTTGTTATCCCTAATAATAAAAAGATAGCAGATGATATCTTTGTTCCGGAAAAAGCTTGTAAAGGCGCTGTTACAGGAAATATTGTTATCGTTGAAATACGTGATTATGGAAATGATAAAAAGTCACCAACTGGTAAGATTACAGAAATTCTTGGCCATGTTGATGATCCTTCATCAGATATCATTCAGGTAGTACGTGCATTAAATATTCCTGAGGAATTTCCTTTAGATGTAGAGAATCAGCTGGATGAAATTCCGGATACGGTTTCTGAGGAAGATAAAAAGGGTAGAAGAGATTTCAGAGATCTCCCTACAGTTACAATTGATGGAGAAGATGCAAAAGATTTAGATGATGCCATTTCTCTTTCTTATGAAGATGGTGTTTATCATCTGGGTGTACATATTGCAGACGTTTCTCATTATGTGAGAGAAAATTCTCCTTTGGATAAAGAGGCACTTAAAAGAGGAACCAGCTGTTACCTTGCTGACAGTGTAATTCCTATGATCCCTCATAAGCTGTCAAATGGAATATGCTCTCTTAATCATGATACTGACAGGCTTACACTTTCTTGTATTATGGATATTGATGATAAGGGTAAGATCATTAATCACGAAGTTTGTGAAGGCCTTATAAATGTAAATGAAAGAATGAATTATTCTGATGTTTATAAGATTTTAGAAAGAAGTGATGAAAAGCTTCTTGAAAGATATAAGGACTTTGTTCCTATGTTTGATCTTATGAAGGAACTGTCTCTTAAGCTTAGAAATGTAAGAAAAAAGAGAGGTGCCATTGATTTTGATCTTCCGGAAACTGATATTATCTGTGATGAAAATCATAATCCTATAGAGATTAAACCTCATGAAAGAAATACTGCAACTATGCTTATTGAAGACTTTATGCTGGCTGCAAATGAAACAATTGCCGAGGATTATTTCTGGGAAGATATTCCATTTGAATATAGAATCCATGAATCTCCTGATATGGAAAAGGTAGATAAGTTAAAGGTTATGCTTCGTTCACTTGGAATCTTCCTTAAAACAGGAAAGGATAATATACATCCTAAGGAATTCCAGAAACTGCTCAAGCAGATAGAGGGACTTCCATTTTCGGATATGATAACCAAGGTAACTCTTCGCAGTATGCAGCAGGCAAGATATTCTACTGAATGTGAAGGGCATTTTGGCCTTGCATGTAAATATTATTGTCATTTTACATCACCTATCAGAAGATATCCTGATCTTATGATTCACAGGATCATAAAGGAAAATCTTCATGGTACACTTGATGATAAGAGAAGAAAGCATTATTCAAAGATTCTTCCCGAGATTGCGGCAGATAACTCAGCAAAGGAAAGAAGAGCAGATGATGCTGAAAGAGATGTAACTAAATTAAAAGAGATTGAGTATATGTCGCAGCATATTGGTGAAGTATTTACGGGTACCATTTCCGGATTTACTAATATGAATATCTTCGTTGAGTTAGAGAATACTGTGGAAGGATGCATAAGCGTTGCTTCTATTCGCGATGATTTCTATAACTATTTCGAAGATAAATATATGATGGTGGGCGAAAGAACTAAGAAAACTTATGTTCTTGGAGATAAAGTAAAGATAAAAGTAGTAAATTGTGATAAGATAGACAGAGTTATAGATTTTGAATTTGCAGATGAAGAGGACTAGTTAGATGGCTAAAGACATTTCAGAAAGGCTGATAGCAAATAATAAGAAGGCCTATCATGACTTTTTTATAGACGAAACTTATGAAGCAGGACTTTCTCTTGCGGGTACAGAAGTTAAATCTCTTAGAATGGGACAGTGTTCCATTAAAGAGGCATATGTAGGTATCGAAGATGGTGAGATCTTTGTATATCATATGCATATTAATCCTTATGAGAGAGGAAATATTTTTAATAAGGATCCTTTAAGAAAGAGAAAACTTCTGATGCATAAAAATGAGATTCTTAAATTATCTCATCAGATCAAGGAAAAAGGATATACATTAATGCCTTTGAAGGTATATTTTAAAAATGGCAGGGTAAAGATTGAGATAGGTCTTGCCCGTGGTAAGAAAAATTATGACAAACGCGAAGATATCAAAAAGAGAGATCAGCAGCGTGAAGCAGAGAAAGATTTTAAGATTAGCCTTAGATAAAATCTTTTAAGATAAAAAGCGTTAGAATTAAAAAGATTTTGTCTTGATTTTAAGATGCGCTTTTATTAAAATATATCTTGCTGAGTGCCCGGAGGGTACAATCAATATATAAGGAGAAGCTATAAAATGAGCCAGGCAAAGGTTGATAAATATAAAGAAAATAAGAAAAATAGATCAAAAATCTTAAAACAAAAGAAGATTAAGAAATATGCAGCAATTTTAGTAACTGCTTTCTGTTTAGGAGCAATTATTGGAATTCCTGTTGGTAAAGGTATTTATAAATATACTAAAAACCGCATTGAAGAGAACAAAACTGTAGCCGATATGGATTACAATAGCTGGTTCAATAATTATTGGAATGAAAAGCTTCCTTCTACAGCTTCAGAGACATCTGCTGAAATGGCAACAGAAGATGCAAATACAGCAAGCACATCTGATGCTACAGCTACTGATGCTCAGTAATGAAGCATAAGTCAGGGGTTGTACAGGTTTCGACAGGGATTTAGAGATTCCGGCAGCTATCCGTGGACCCGAGACCACGTTAAAACTTGGAAAAAAATAAACGCTGAAGATAA
>DFFQ01000120.1 GCA_002371025.1 Lachnospiraceae bacterium UBA3772
CCTTATAAAACTGCTTATCATCATGGAGTTGTTCTATAGCTTTAGCCAACGCATCTACATCTTGATGTGGCACCAGTATACCATATCCTTTTGTGATTTCACGTATTCCTTCAACATCTGAAGCAACAAAAGGCTTTCCTACAGCCATTCCTTCAATATTTGAGAGTGATAATCCCTCATAATGAGTGGACATTACCACGACATCTGCAGATTTAAGAATATTATAAACATCAGTCCTAACACCCCAGAACATTACATTTTGTTCGACTTTTAACTCATGTACTAGTTGTACGACCTTATCATAGCTTTCACCTCCACCAACCAGCCAGATTTCATATTTATCAGCAGGAAGTTTCGTCATAGCCTTAACCAACGTTTCATGATCTTTTTGGGGACGAAATGCCGACACCATGACAACAGCAAATTTTCCTTTCCTCAAACCCATAATAGGCTTTGCTGAACGAATTGACTCAATATCCACACCATTATAGATGGTCTCTATCTGGTTCTTGAGTTCACCTTTCTTAAGATATTTCCTGAGATTCGTCTCTGCTTGATTTGATATACAAATCACCCTGTCATACCTGGAATACATCCATCGGTCTATTTTTGACAACAAGCAATTCCCACGTTTTCGATTATTAGTGTTATGTTCCGTAGTTACCAACTTTTTTCTACAAAAAAGATTTGCAATAGCTGCGTAAAGCTGTGGAGAAGAATTATGCGTATGAACAATATCATAATCTCGCATAATCTTTACAAGTTTAATAATATACCATGGGTTATAGAAAGAATCCCCCAATTTGTAGAGCTTGCAATTAGGACATTCCTTTTCCAATCGTTCCATCAGAGGTGTATGTCCTCCATTAAAAACCACCACACCGACCTCATGCCCTAATGCCTGAAAACGGGGAACCAGATTGACAACTAACATCTCTGCTCCACCCGTATACAATGAAGTGATAACATGCAGAAGCTTCATCGGCTTTTTATCTTTTTATAGAAAAATTCTCTACAGGATATACTATGTATTTTTCTGTAGGAGAACTATTTTGAGGAATAATCTGTCCTGGATTACCTATTACAATACTATTATCTGGAACATCAAAATTCACAAAGGCTCCTGGAGCTATCAACACATTATGACCAATATTGACATTTCCTATTATAATCGAATTACGTCCCATAAAAACATTATCCCCAATTGTTGGCACACCCTTCTTCTTTCCTAATGCATTTCCAACCAAAGTCCCAGCACTTATACAGAAGTTCTTACCAATAACTGCATCTGGATTAACAATAATCGACCCAAAATGCCCGATATAGAGTCCTTCTCCTATGTGAGCTTGATATGGTATTTGAATATGTGTGATATATGATGTAAGACGCAATAGTATCCTATATATATATCTTAAACGTCCTGTTTGACTTTTTCTAAAGAAGAATGTATAGGTATAACCAGGGACAAAAAAGATGTACTTAATCTTTACCCTAAAGTTATGACAGTTATCACCTTCATAACGGAAGAGATCTTTTAAAAGAATATCTATCATAGTAACATTCTATTTATACAACTTACCTGATTTAACATAATAATAATTGACTAAATACAACATAATACCAGGCATAATCGACAGAAAGGTCAGCCACTTCAATGGGGACTCCTGAAGGAAATGCCAATTACGACTACGTATAGAATGGGAAACATAATGAATATTATCTTCTATTTTACGCTTCCACAAATGAGTTTGTATCATATCATATTTCCGCAAAAAGGCAAATCCTTTGGGGTTGTTCCAATACTGACGCCACATTCCCCTACTCGATCCATCGTCTTGATAATCAACAATGACAAGAACATCGTTTGAAACCAACAATGGAAATTTCTCATCCACCATATGGTATTTATATATCAAGCCAACATAGCGTTCTCCTTCAAACAACGGATACTCTGGTGTATTGCAAATAACATCTGTCCGGTATACAAGTTTTTTATCTCCACTTCCTTTTAAGTCTTCATGAAAGCCCCTAAGGGTTATTTCCTTTAAACTATCAGGAAACCTGTCACCAAGAATCTGCCCATCCGCTGTTGCATCAAGACCAATAATACCTGCAATCCTATCTGAACCAAACTTCTTCCAAAAAGAAATAATCTTTTCAACTGCATCATCTGGCATCCAGTCATCAGAATCGATACAGGTGTTCAACTCTGTACGAATATTTTTGTAAGCCGTATTATGAGCTCCATGCATACCTTGGTTTTCTTGATAGATATAACGAATAGGGATTATGCCTTCTTTCATCCATCCTTCAACCAACTGGCGTGTATTGTCTGTAGAACCATCGTCAATAACAAGCCATTCAAAATCCTTACAAGTCTGTCTGCACAGACTCTCGTAAGTTCTCATAATAGTATGTGCCCTATTATATGCAGGAGTGAATATTGTCAGTGTCTTTGGCATATATTTAAATATTCAATAACAATTTCTTTGCAAATAACTTTCCTCTATTGTTTTTCTTTGTCATCAACTCATATGCATAAAGTCTCTCGTAATCACTATTAAGAAAAGCATCGGCAAATTCATAATGATATCTATTATAGTCTCGTACTATGCTCATTCCCTCTTTCACTTCTGGCAAAGACATTACCTTTCTGAATTCAACAACAAAGCCTGCCTTATCAAAGACATCATATTCAACAATTTGGTAAAAGTATGTATTTAAATAGTTTAATAATTCGACCGCAGTAAAGGCCTTAAAACTGAGCAATCCATATTTTTCTATTTGATCCATTTTCAGCTTGTAGCCTATTAAAGCTGTTTCCAACACCGATTTGTCATATCTATTTGTAAATCCGCCCCACCTATAATAATACAACACCTCAGGAATAACAGCGATTCTCTTTGCATATGGAAGGATATGCATATTATAGGATAAATCCTCTATAATATGACCCGTTTTAGGAGGAGTTGGAATACTTTCTAGAAAAGTTTTTCGGTACATCTTGTTCCATATGTTAACTGGCAAATCATTCATGCCAAAAAAGGATACATAGTACTTTTCCATAAAACTATCATGGTCTATTATCCTTTCTCTTTGCATTGATTCTGCGTTACACTTTCCAAAAGAGAAGAATGGATTGAATAAAAAACGGATATGATTTGCAACAACAACATCAGCATTGGTCTCCTCTATTTTACGAATAAAAAGCTCGAATGCATCTT
>DFFQ01000243.1 GCA_002371025.1 Lachnospiraceae bacterium UBA3772
GCAAAGTCATAAAGATTAAGATTCTTATCACTGAAATAGAATCCATTTAATATATAGTTTAATGAGGAGAATACATGTCCAAAGAGAAGGATTGTTATAGGAATAAGTGCCTTTAATCTTCTAAGGACTGTAATGTTTCTATTTAAAAGGAAGAGACACACTAAAAGAAGTACAAATATTCCTGCGTAAATATCTGTACCAAGGGAGTAATAGGATATGCTTGAAGGGCTGAATCCCATTACCTGAGTTTTTAAAGTATCAAAGATACTTGAAAATGTTGTAAATATCGGAAACTTTATTGAAAAGCTTTCTTTAAATTCTGCGTTTTTTATGGCAGGGATTATCACGATGGCTGCCATTGCTATGGAAAGAGCATCGCTCATTAGTTTATAGAGAAGGCTCTTCATAAAATGCTGTGGCTCTTTATAGTCCTGGATAAGGAAGTATATAAGGGAAATGATAAAGGCTACAAGAGCTAAGTGGAAGTTGCCAAAGAGTGAAAGAGTGAAGGCTATAGTGTAAAGGAGCCATTTGTTTTCTCTTACGATCTTATCGATTCCCATGATAAGAAGAGGGAAGAGAGCGGCTACTGTAAGATAACCTGTGTTCATTCCCTTTGAAAGCATAAATGATGAAAGTGAATAAGCCATGGAAAAGGCAAGGACAGGAAAGTCAAAACCTCTAAAGAAGAGGATGACAGGGTTTTTAGTTTCCTTGTCGCTTCCAATCTTAAAGTCTTTCTTCTGATTTTTCTTCTTTAATTTCTTTGCTTCTAATTTTGCTTTGTAGGCGGCAATTTTCTCTTTTCTTTTTTCTTCCATATTAGCTTTTTCGTAAAGAAGAGAAGTCTTCTTATAAGAAAGAAGCATGCAAAAGAAAAGACCAGCACAACCGATCTTTAAGATATAAATGATATTTAAAACTGTTGGCATGGTACGTTTTGGAAAAAGTACTGCAATAAGATTAAGTGGGTCGGAAATATAATAGGCTATGGTTGTACCAAAGTCGTTATATGCATTTCCGAGAGAACCTGTTAAGACGCTGGCACCGGTATAGAGCTTGTCATTTAGCTCGTAGTAGAAGGCCATAACGTTGCTATAGCCGCCTGCAGTGTAAACATCCTTTCCGCCAAATGGAGCAAATCTTCCTAAGATAAGCCCTATAAAAGCGATAATGACTGGCAGCATAAATGAAAGTGCCAGTAAAGTTTTTTTCTTTTTTGATGTCGTATTCATGTGTATCCTCCGCAATATATATCTAGAAAAAACGCATTTTAATTATATCATTTTTCTGTTATAATAACCAGTGTAACGTCTGTAAAAGAGGCGTTATACTGGTAGGTATATGATTCTGACACAAAGCAGGATTTTAAAAATATAATGTAAGAGAGTTACGCATATGGGAAATAAGAAAAACAAAGCTGAGGCAGTTGATATGAATGAGAAATCTGTTGAGGCAGTTTCAAGTCAAGAGAAAAAAGAAAAGAAAGATAAAAAAGAGAAAAAAAAGAACTATATCATAGCTGGATTTCTTGCATTTTTCTTTGGAAGTGTAGGACTTCATAAGTTTTATATGGGAGAATATAAGACAGGACTTTTATATGTGCTTTTTTGCTGGACAGGAATTCCTGGCACCATAGCATTTTATGAAGGTGCAAAGTATATGATGGAAGTTTAGGTAAGTTAAGTAAGTTAAGATAGAGGCTTATATTAATAGAGGTCTATGTCATACAGGCTGAATATTTATAGGCCTATATTATATTGAAATGACTTGGATATAAAGGTTTGAATGATTTGTAAGGGAGGAGACTAACTATGGCAGACGTAGAAAAAGATGATTCAATATATACTATTGAAAGTGAAGATAAGATGGGATATATACAGATAGCTGATGATGTGGTTTCATCTATTGCAGCTATTGCCATCACTGAAGTTGATGGAGTTTCAAGACTTACAGGCAATATCCCTACAGAACTTATTGCTAAACTTGGCAAAAGAAATCTTGCCAAAAGCGTTAGAATTGCATATGATAATGACTCGGTTAAAGTTGATGCTTCAATACAGGTGAAGTTTGGATATAATATAGTAGATGTTTCCAAAGCTGTGCAGGAGAAAGTTAAATCAGCTCTTAGTCTTATGACTGGACTTGAATGCTCTTCTGTTAATGTCAGAGTTTCGGGCATTGATTTTAATGAGGACAAATAGGAGAATTATAAATTATGATGACAAGACATGAAATAAGAGATTCTATCTTTAGGATCATCTTCCGTGAACAGTTTGTAGGAAAGGATAATATGGAGCTTCAGGCAGGAGATTATATCGAATCTCTTAAGGAAGAGCCATCTACTTATCTTCCAAAATCCAGGATGAAGGAAGATGGCGTATCTGCTGAAGAAGCAGCATATATCAGCGGTAAGGCATCTAAGATCCTTGCGGCTACAGATGATATTGATAAGATTCTCGCAGGAGCAAGTAAGGGATGGGACATTAGTCGTATCGGAAAGGCTGAGCTTGCTATACTTCGTGTTGCTGTTTATGAGATTAAATATGATGAGGATGTTCCAGGTAAGGTAGCTATAAATGAAGCTATCGAGCTGGCAAAAGCATATTGCGATGATAAGGCACCTGCATTTATCAATGGAGTACTGAGTTCACTGATTGAGGCCTAAATATGAAAGTTTATTCAGTTGGACAGATAAATAATTATCTTAAGAATTTAATACAGAGTGACTACCTTCTTCGCAATTTCCTTGTGAAGGGGGAAATCTCTAATTGTAAATATCACAGCATGGGACATATCTATTTCTCATTAAAGGATGAGACAGGTTCCATGCCGTGTGTTATGTTTAAGGGAAATGTACCTTCGGGCCTTAAGTTTGAATTAAAGAATGGACAGGCGGTTATAGTTCAGGGCTCTCTTGGAGTCTATGAGCAGGGAGGTATGTATCAGCTTTATGCAAAAAATATCCAGCTGGATGGTCTGGGTGAAGGAGAACTTCATCTTAAATTTGAACAATTGAAATTAAAGCTCTATGAAGAAGGGCTTTTTGATTTTGAAATAAAAAAGCCAATCCCCAAATTTCCAAAGTCGGTAGGAATAGTTACAGCAAAGACAGGAGCAGCCATACAGGATATCATGAATATCGCAAGGCGTAGAGATCCTTATGTACAGCTGGTTTTATATCCTGCAAAGGTTCAAGGGGATGGTGCGGCAGAGACGATAGTAAAAGGTATTAAGACTCTTGATAAGATGGGGCTTGATACTATAATAGTCGGACGTGGTGGTGGTTCTATAGAAGATCTTTGGG
>DFFQ01000091.1 GCA_002371025.1 Lachnospiraceae bacterium UBA3772
AGATTTGCTTCGCAAATCTTGGGCTTTACCATCCCATCTCCTGTAAGAATTCTTTGAGTTTCTGATGCCTCTTTAATGCTTCATCCTGATTTGGATTTGATTCATCTTTATAATCACCCATATATGGTCCAAGATTACATTCGTCTGAAATCACTCCATCTGCCAGATAGATAACCCGGTTGCCTCTTTCTGCTGCCTTTACTGTATGTGTAACCATTACTATACTCTGGCCTTCACTATTTAATTCTGAAAGTATATCCAGTACATTGTTCGTATTCTGTGAATTCAGTGCTCCTGTCGGCTCATCAGCAAAAAGCACTTCAGGCTTATTAATCACACCTCTTACAACCGCCACTCTCTGCTGCTGTCCACCGGATAACTGTGTAGGGAATTTTCGCCATTCATTTTTTGTGATTTCCACTTTTTCAAGAAGATTCTTTGCTCTGTCTGCCAGAGCTTTGCGATCCTTATTTCTGAGAAGTCCGCTTACCATTACATTATCAAGAGCACTCATGGAATCATTTAAGTAATTCTGCTGGAATACGAAGCCTGCATGATTCCTTCTGAAAAGCGCAAGCTTGTCATTTGAGAATTTAGATATCTCTATTACATCTCCAGTCCCGGATTTAAACTTCTTATTATCATCTTCCACATAATAGCAAATGGTTCCAAGTGACGGTCTGTCCATTCCTGAAAGCGCATACAGCAGTGTACTTTTCCCCGATCCAGAGTTACCCATGATTACTGTAAAATCTCCTTTGTATATGTTGAGATTCAGATTCTTAAGCACATGCTGCTGAACTGATTCATTTGAAAATGTCTTCGAAAGATTCTTTGCTTCTAATATAGCTTTCTTATCTGATACCTTATTCATCTCATTCACCCTTTCTTTTACCGGATAACATCTTTTATATAGAAGTGTGTTTTCTATCTTAAAAGACTTCCGTTCTCTTGTTGTTGATGTTAATATACAACAACCTGATACGGAAGTCTTAATCTGATTCTTCTCTGATTCTTAAATGATTCTTAATCAATATTCTTACTTATTATCTGTCCAACATATGTCCTACAAACCCTTTATTTCTTTATAGTCTCGTTCTTGACTATATTTGTTTTTTTTGCGTTTTTTAGATTCTTTTGATACTGAATCTCAGCATATTTGTCATTGCTTTCCTTAATGATCTTCTTAAGCTTGTTGGTATCCTTAGCCATTCTTATAATGTCATTGCCAGCCTTATACTTTCCAGGACTCTTCTCAGATTTTAACAAATCTTCGAATATAGGATTATTCATCTGCATCTTAACATATTTCTCAAGCGGAACATCCTTTCCTGTTTTAACATCTGCCGGAAGCTTATAACCAGCCGCTCTATACATCTGGCCGAAGAGTACAATTGCACAGTCCTTCTTATAATCATCAAACTCTTTATACTTCTTTGTTGACAGACGCTCAGCAGCTTCGTTTATCTTCTTTAAGAACTTACCATTTTCAGCTACAGCCTTCATCTTCTTCTCATCAGGCATATTGTTCACTGACTGTTTCAGAGTGTTCATATCAGTCGTTAATGTAGTATCTTTAAATGAGCCTCCTTCGATAAGCTCTTCTGCAAGATTTTCTGCAAGCTTTGTATCCTTCTTAAGATATGAAAGCTTAGGCTGGATTGCCAGGTAGCCATCTCCAGTACCAAGAGAAGCGAACTCATTTCTTTCCACAGGACTAAACCAATCCTTAAAATGCGTATCCTTCATAGTCTTCTGCTTCTCAGCCATAGCTTTAAGCGTAGTATTTAACTCTATGGTCTTGGTCATAAGTTGTGCAGCATGCTTGTCCAGACCAGTCTTCTCTGTAACCAGGCGAACCGCAATCTCTTTCTGCTCTTCCATGGTTTTACTTACCATCTGAAGCGGTGACCATACCGGGAGGATATCTTCAAACTTCTTTATTGTTGGATCATCCTTCTGATACAGTGGAAGAATCTCTTCTTTACAATGCTTCATTTCCTGTTCTGCATCTCCGCAATGATGAAGCATTCTTGTTACCATATTGAACTGCTTATCTCTAAAGATATTTGGCTTATTAAAATCTATCTTCTTAACCTGCTGATCAACCATATCGTAAGCAGCCTTTGTTCCTTTATACATAACCTCAGCCAGATACTTCTGATCCTCAGGGGTCTGATTCTTCATTGCAGTAGCAACCTTATCAAAAGCCTCAGCCTTTTCAGCGTGAAGCTTCTCAGGATCCATAATATCCTCAAAGGAATACTTTCCTGAAGCAGCAAGCGCTATGACTGCAACAGATACTCCCGCCCCTCTGCTAAGAGAGTATTGTCTAAGACGAGCAGGGATTCCACGGGTCAAAGGATAAGCATATTTTTTACCATAGAAAGGATTCTCATTATCAGGAACTCCTTTAAGGCTGATGGAATCCTTCATAGAGGTTCTTTCACCGAAGAGTTCCTCTATCTTTTCCTCTTTCATGTTCTTTATTGCAGGTTCAACAGATGCAATAACTGGCAGCAGGGATCGTCTTAATTCTTTTACTCCATCTACTCTGGCCTTTGCATAAGGACTATTTATATCGGTTTTATTATCAAGATATTTCTCAGCGAGCTTATCTACTTCTTCAGCAAGATTCAGATATTCCTTCGCTTCTTTCTCACTTAGCGTCATACCTGATTTCGCATTCTTTTCCGCAAGATTCTTAAGTTCCTTAAGCTTTGTGAGCATATTCTTATAGTTATTATTCTTAGAGCCGCCCCAGAAATTATTACCATCAACCATACGATATAATTCATCTATTTGGGCAGAATGTGCCTTTAGATTCTCAGGTGACAGATTATCATATCTGAAATCCTGGCCTTCTTCTCCGAATACACCCTGAGCGCTATATGCTTCTTTTAATGTATCTCTTTGTTTCTTCTTTATCTCAGCGGTAAAGGCTTCTTTATACTTGTCATTTACTGCCTTTGATTCATTTGGAAGCTTAACTGAGGTAATCGATGTGATTCCCTTACTGGTTACTGCATCTGAAAGAACCAGATTCCTAAGAAAATCTTCTTTTGTAGGAGATTCAACAAGCCTCTTATAGTTATCGGTCTTCCTTATCTCATCCATATAGAGATTTCTGATTCTTTCTTTACCATCTGGCTGAGACATGATTACATCATAATCACTTACAGTATATTTTCTAAGCGTATCAATTATTTCTTTAACAACATTATCTATATTTTTAGAAGATTCAGGAATTCTATCAGGATCATCAATCCCTATCTTGCGACCCGCTTCAACTTGATAGTTAATTGCAGCTCTGACTCTCTGTATATCCCCCCGTTCAGGCATATAGGCAATATAATTATTAAACAGCATATCCTCAATAAGCTGTGTCTTCTCCTGCTTACTTAGCTTATCAAAGTCTGCCTCAAGCTTCTGACTCGTCTTTGCTGCCTCTATGCTTGCTTTTAAAGACTTATTATAATTAGCAAATCTCATAGCTGTAGGGTCAGTCACGCCATTTGACATAGGCTTCAGGCCAAACTTATTATCCTGCACTATCTTATCTGCCAGGAGCTCCATAGCATTTTGAGACGCAAAAGCTTTAGTCGTAAGACCTTCCGAACAAACCGCGCAACCATCAAGAAATGTCTGCAACATATTCTTTATATCAGTTGCATCGCCTGTTGTCTGATACTTCTCCAGCGCAGCCTTGGCTTCCCGCTTTGCCTGTACCATAACCGGACCAAATCCAACAGCCCTGCCATCATTAATAGGAATACTCTCCATTATATGAACCCAGTTCATAGTAACGATATTACCCTCTGGAGTAGAACCACTCAGATCTTTACCCAGTCTGTCAGGTCTCATTAAGGATCCTATCATAATAGCTGTAACAGTATCCTCGTCCAGTCCTTCAGGCACCGGAAGCTTTATGTCATTATATTCTTCTGGATGTGGATACTTTACATCAGGCATCTTGCCTTCAGGACCATACACTTGCTTAAAGTAATCAAAACCTATATTTGAATAATTTACGATATTATCACGATCAGTTATATGTTCATTAAGCCCCGGATGGATGTTTTTAAGCATCTCCTTCCTGGCTTCCACATCATTTGCTTTACTCTTCTCTACAGCATCATTTGCTTTA
>DFFQ01000212.1 GCA_002371025.1 Lachnospiraceae bacterium UBA3772
ATTGTAATTGCAGCATATCCTGAATTACTTGTTGCTGTAAGGTTCGATAAGGTATCAACGCTATCAATATGCAGATTACATTCGCCTGTAATGGTGATATTGGCATTTCCTTCTTCGATTAATTTAGCTGCAAGCTCTAGCTCGCTCTTTTTATCCCCTTCGCAATCATCTGAGCTAGCTGGCAAGGCAGTAATTTTGTTTATCAGCTGTTCTACTGCAGGATTGTTTGTATCAGATAGCTCCTCGCCGGATATGGTTACTTTACCGCTTGAATCTCTTGATAGAGACCACTTGTCTAGATAAATATTCTCAAAATTAATATTATCGTTATTGTTAGACGATTTTTCAATGAGAAAGATACGTACCATTAAAGCCCTCCATAATTTGTAAACCCTAAGTTAATTTGTACATTTTTATCTTATATTCTTTTCCTGATGCTTTATCAAACGGCCATACAAAAGATGGACCGACATAGGTCCTATCAGTCATCTCTGTCCGTAAATCCAGCTCCGCCTGATATGCGCCGTCTATGTTACCATCTTCAAGGCCTATAAAGGAATCAGTTTTAGTAATAGATTTTATAAAACGATTGAATTTTTTCTCTATGAACATTGTATTTTCTGAGATCAATTCAAACACACTACCATTATAATTGCTATTATTATTTTTTTCAATGTCATTTTTATATATATTATTTGTATTTATATCCCCGCTTAAATAATCATTTGCAGCTTCTCCAAGAATGTTTCTTATTATGCACTCCCAGATAAGAGCAAACATGTTATTAAGCTGGCTATGAACGCCTAAGGTAAGGCTATAGTCAAAGCGGAGCGGTAGACTTTCTTCATTAAAATTATCTTCTATTTGAAAGTCTCTTATATCATTATATATTTCCGCGAGTTTCTTCTTTGCTGCCTCCTCAACATCTTCTTTTATAAAGGTCATAAGAGGCTTATTTCCTGTAAAGCTTTCTAAGATAGCTAGAACAGCATTTATGAAATCGAGGTAATGGGCATCACATATTCCGGTAAAATTGCATTTAATGAGCCGTATTTTACCTTCCAATAAATAATCCAGACCATTTTCCATGGTAGCAACTGCTTTTTGCATATTTTCAAGGTCTTCATCCATGAGAGTTACATAAGAAAAGTGGCTGCATAAAGCCGGGAGCTCAATGTCATTGCATTGACCAGCTCCTAATACAGCTATATTACAGCCACCTATTGTATAACCTGTGATGAAGTCCGAAATATTTCTGCGATAGTCTCTCCAGTCCTCATGAGCATTTTTCATCTCTAGAAGACCTTTTACGCTATCAAGAATTTCCTTAGCTTCAATCATATTTAATCCATTTTCTTACTGCTCAGCTCCAGCAGCATCATTTAATACTCTGTTACTTGTGTCGCCATCCCACCAGTTTACATATGGTGCGAAGCCAAGATCCCAGATCCAGATATTACCATTAACTTCAACTCTGATTGCGCCAACATTTTCAAGCTCGATCATCTTTGATACAGCGCTATTGATCTTTGTTGCATCGATTTCGAAAATCGGATCCTCACCGAAATCATCAGCTCCCTTGCTCTTTGCGAAAATTGAAATCTTTCCTGTCTTAAGATCATCATAGACAATACCATAATTGAAGTACATATTACACTTTTCATCCTCATCAAGATTGTACTCTACAGTAACCTTTTTACCTGAATTTGAATGAATTTCATTGTGCTCTGGTGATGTTGCTGTCTTACCATCAATGATAAGAGGCTGAAGTCCGTGCCAATCAAGGAATGCATTGCTATCACTGATAGTTGCTGGAGTGATATATAAAATTGCACCTTCTACCTGTCTGAGTGCCTTTTTAAGACCAAATGTTGCCATGATAACAAGTACAACAAATACAAGGTAAAGGGTTATTGCCTTGATAACAGCTGATGCATTGACATAATCTCTAAAGCACATTGAGAATATGATATAACCGAGTGTTGCGCATACAACATAGTAAATTGTATCCTGAGTATAGAAAGAGATCTTTTCGAAAAGATATCCAAAGCCCTGGAAAACTGCAATAAGGATTGTAGATACTACGAAAAACTTTGGGAATGCTGTTGGCCACATGTTCGTGAAAAGAATTCCCCATAAAATAAATACACAAGCTTTAATAAGATCTATGATCCATGTTCTTGTGATAACAAGGCCTTCGTCTCCGAAGTTTGGTAAACCAAGTGGTACCTTTGCCTGTGGAATCCAGCTGAAAGCTATTTTTCCAGCATCTGCTGGATCTGGAAATACAAATAGTAATGCATATACAAGAGCTGCTGTATATAGCAGGAATACTATCGCTTTTCCTTTGTTAATATTCATAATTATTTCCCCCTTAAATATTTGAAAAATATTTCTATTTCATTTTTCCACGCCTTATTATAATATAAAAAAATATAAAAATCAAGTATACTTCACGAAT
The DNA here is from genome assembly GCA_002371025.1 of Lachnospiraceae bacterium UBA3772. GTDB lineage: Bacteria > Bacillota > Clostridia > Lachnospirales > Lachnospiraceae > Eubacterium_Q. The sequence goes on from DFFQ01000212.1 coordinate 2,462, forward strand.
TCTATACGTTATACTCTTGCCAAAACCGTCTTTCTTTCGATAAGATCTCCGTGTACAAGCATTACGCCTCTTCTATAATTTGCATTTAAGCTTCTTTGAGTGACAATGTGTACACACTGACGAACCATTTCATCGATATTTACTCTATAGGTCGTTAATTCTATGCCTTCAGGAATCTGGGATGAATAATCATCATAACCTACCACAGCAATATCTTCAGGGACCTTATAGCCCGCATCTTCTAATGTTTTTATCATTCTATAAGCTGTTTCATCACAGTTACAGAAAAAGGCATCCGGCATTTCTGCTGGTAACTTAAGATTAATACTTTTTCCATCATCATCTCGGTCAGAAATAATCCAATAATCAGGCATTGGAAGATTCTTTGCAAGTTTGTACTTTAGGTGTCCCATTAAACGGTCAAGAATACTTCTTGTAACTGTGTAATTACCAACATAACCTATATTAGTATAGCCTTTTTGGGCTAAATATCTGGTCATGATATATCCGCCGGTAACATTATCTCCTATTATACTATCAACATCAAATTCTTCATTTTCAAAATCGAAGAATATCATATTGATTCCGACCTTAGAGAGATTCTCTAAAAAGACCATTTTCATTTCTCCGATTATTACAACCTGATCAACGGTCTCCGTCTGAACCACCTTTGGAATTCTGCCTCTATTTTCATCCTCGGCACGAACAATTTCGAGGATACCAATGAAACCTTTTTTAGATAATTCCATTGATAGTTTATGGTAAACTTTGAAATAAAACGAATTATTGTCAGTTAAGAACCTTTCAGCAACAATAAGAGCAATATTTTTATTTACAGATTCATTTTTCTTATCGCTCTTAGAAACATATCCTAATTCATCTGCTCTAATTAATATCTTCTGACGTAAATCATCACCTACGCCATCTTTTCCCGCAAGAGCCTTAGAAACAGTAACAACACTAACTCCAAGACCATTTGCTATATCTCTCATTGTAACAAGTTTTTTCATACTGTTCACCTAACCTCTCAAATGATTAATTCTATTAAATAGTATAACTCTATTTTAACACTAATTCAATCAGTTTGAGAATTTTTTACTTTTATTTAATATAATCTACAAACCTTCTACATTCTTCTAAATTTCCACCAGTGATAGGAAAAACCAAAACATAAGAATCACTTGAGTTTACATCTAAAAATTTTAATCCTGAATTTTTTAGGTATTCACAGTCATCAATTATAATACCATTAACAAATACTCCTTCCTCAGTTGTTGCAGATATAAATAAGTCTCTATATTCTGAGGCTTGTTCCTTAGAAAGAACGTATTCAACATCATAGAATATATCACCCTGAGTATTACAATATTCATAAAAGCTCTCTGGTATTATTGCTGCATCAATAAGACCATTTCTTATATTTAAAAAGAATTTATCAAAAAAACTTGTTTCAGCAGCAGGATTTTCTATTATCTTATCATTATATTGATATGATATTTGATATGCTGTATCACATTTAGCATACTTTTTCTTACCATCAAATTCATAATAAGCATTTAGTTCATCAGATAAGGACATATCACTCTTATCAGTATATGAATTTACTACTGCTAGATTGAATTTACAGGTATCTTTTCCGAAGAAATAATTAGCACCAATACCTCCTATAATGAATACAAGAAGCAAAAAGAAAACAATTTCAGCAATGTGATTATATAAGATATATGATATTTTATCGGAAAATCTGAACTTTTTCGAGTCAGATCTATTATCTGTCTTATCTGCAGAAGCCGCCGAAGATGTTGAAGCTGCCGAAGAAGCTGAAGCTGTCGAAGATTCTTCGTTATCTGCAGAA
>DFFQ01000076.1 GCA_002371025.1 Lachnospiraceae bacterium UBA3772
ATTAAGGGCGATCTGGTAAGAATAGAAGAGTATGTGGAAATGGTACTAACTTTCCTTAGGCTAGATTCCGATAGTACGGACTATCTTATAAAAGAAGTTGAGCTGGATGAGATGATTCGTCCGGCAATCCGGAAGTTTAAATCTGATTTTATTCAGAAAAAGCTTAGTGTGAATTATGATCAGGTTGAAGCAAAGATTCTTACAGATGAAAAGTGGCTTTTGTTTGTAATAGAGCAGATTATTTCAAATGCAGTAAAATATACAACTACAGGTGGAATAACCATTTCACTTATGGATAACAAGGTACTATGTGTGGAGGATACAGGAATAGGAATTAATCCAGAGGATCTTCCTAGAATATTTGAGAATGGTTATACCGGCTTTAATGGTAGGGAGCAGAAACAGGCTAGTGGAATTGGACTTTATTTATGCAGGCGGATTTGTGAGAATCTTGGTCATAGGATATGGGCTGAATCAACTCCAGGTAAAGGAACAAAAATGTTTCTGGATCTTAATACGGCTTCTCTTGGCGTTGAATAACAAATGTGACAAAGATGTAAGAAATATGTAAGCAGGTTCAATGGAATGAATCTGCTTACTTTCGTTATACTCATCATAGTAAAAGGCAAGAAAAACAAACATAAGAAAGGAAAAATGCTATGAGTTTACTAGAAGTAAAGAGTATAAAAAAAGAATATAAAACCCGATTAGGTGGTGTGTCTGTTACTGCACTTAAGAATGTCAGTTTTAGTGTGGAGAAAGGCGAATATGTAGCGATAATGGGGGAATCAGGAAGTGGAAAGACTACGCTTCTGAATATTCTGGCTGCACTTGACAAGCTTACTGAGGGGACTGTCATTTTGGATGGCATGGATCTAAGTTCTGTAAAGGATAAGGATGTTGCGAGATTTAGACGAGATAATCTAGGATATGTATTTCAGGACTTTAATCTATTAGATACATTTTCGCTAGAGGATAATATATGTCTTCCTCTTGTGCTTGCAGGAATGAAATATGAAGAAATGCAAAGGAAACTTGGTGAAATCGTTAAGCCTCTTGGGATTAAGGATTTGCTTAAGAAATATCCTTATGAGGTATCCGGAGGGCAGAAACAGAGAACGGCTGTGGCAAGAGCTCTTATTACTGAACCTAGAATAATTCTGGCTGATGAGCCTACAGGAGCACTTGATTCTAAATCTTCTGATGAGCTTTTAGGGATATTCAGGCAGGTCAATCAGATGGGGCAGACTATTCTTATGGTTACACATTCCACCAAAGCTGCCAGTAATGCATCTAGAGTTCTCTTTATCAAGGATGGAGTTATCTTCCACCAAATATACAGAGGGCAGGAAACGGATCAGCAAATGTATCAGAAAATCAGTGATACACTTACACTTCTCGCACAGGGAGGTGGTAAGTAATGAAGATAAATCTGTATCCTAAACTAGCCTTTGACGGAGTGAAAAAGAACAGCCGTTTATATATTCCTTATCTGGTTACCTGTGTGCTAATGGTTTCGATATATTATATAATTCATTTTCTTGGTAATTCAGGAGTGATGAAAGGAATGCCGGGTGGCGGAACTGCAACGCAGATGATGCAGATGGGATCGGTTGTTATGGCAATCTTTGGTACCATATTTTTGTTCTATACCCAGTCCACACTTATAAAAGGTCGAAAAAAGGAATTTGGTCTTTACAGCATTTTAGGTATGAATAAAAGTAGTATCGGAAGGGTTCTTTTTTTTGAAACTATGATCATATGGGGAATCTCAGTGATTATTGGTTTAATAGTGGGCATAGGACTGTCGAAATTGGCAGAACTTGGTTTTACTAAGCTGATTGAGGTTCCTACAAGATATACATTTTCTATTTCTGGAACTTCTGTTGTATCAACAATCGTTATATTCACGATTATATTTTTCCTGATCTATATTAATTCAGTTAGACAGATTAGGTTTGCTAATCCTACTCAGTTGGTGACCGCCGGAAGGGCGGGAGAGAAACCACCGAAAGCAAATTTGATAGTAGGAATATTGGGACTGATTGTATTAGGAGTAGGATATTATATTGCGCTAAGGATTAAGCAACCACTATCAGCACTTCTATGGTTCTTCGGTGCAGCTTTACTTGTGACCATAGGAACTTATCTAATTTTAATTGCGGGCTCGGTGATATTATGTAAACTGCTTCAAAAGAATAAGAATTATTATTATAAGACGAATCATTTTGTTTCTGTATCTTCTATGATGTATCGTATGAAGAGAAATGGAGCCAGCCTGGCGTCGATTTGTATTCTACTTACTATGATTCTTGTTATGCTCTCATCAACATCGGCGCTATATACAGGTTCAGAGGAATGTCTTGATGCTCGTTATCCAAATGATATTGGTGCATTTGCTTGTAAATATGGTTACGATGAAGGGGTAAGTGACCTTAGTGATAGATTGGAGAATGTTCTGGAGTCAGTATCGAAAGCGCATGGAGCGGAAGTGACAAATAAAGTGACTTATTCAACTTATTCTATTAGTGGTTATCTTGAGAATAGCAAACTTCAGATAAAACTTAATTCCATGACTGATATGGCATTTATTGATTACGATAAGATTGCTCAAATTCAGTTTCTTGATAAAGAAGTTTATAACAGTGTATTTGGTAATGATATTGATCTTAATCCTGGTGAGGTGTTGGTGGGAACTTCAAAGCATGTTGAAATTGGAGATGTGTTTACCATTGGAGAAACTGAATTTAATGTGGTAGGAAGAATTGATGATAAAATTGGTGATATTGATAAGACCGTGGAAAGTGCGGCTTCTCCAACAGTTTTTGTTATAGTAAATGATGTTGATTCTGTTGCGCAGCAGTATATTCAGTATAAGGACTATGATGGTGAAGATATGCTGGCGTGGTTCTGGTACTGTAGATTTGATACGGGACTTGATGCAGATGGTCAGGTAGCGCTTGCAGAAGAATTAGATACTGCTTTTAGAGATGAACTGGATGGATTTGGCTTTTCAAACTTTTATGCAGAAAGTCATGAGGCTGAGAGAGATGACTTTGTAGGAACATTTGGAGGACTTTTCTTTTTAGGAATTATGCTCAGCATGATATTCCTGCTTTCATGCGTGATCATAATATATTATAAGCAGGTATCAGAGGGGTTCGAGGATCGAGCCAACTTTGAGATAATGCAGAAGGTGGGAATGACAAAGAGGGAGATTAGAGATAGCATTAATTCCCAGATGTTTACGGTGTTTATGATACCAATAATCCTGGCGGTCGTTCACCTTTTGGTAGTGCTCCCGATAGTGAATAAACTACTTATGCTATTTGGGCTATTTAATTTTCCGAGACTTCTCATTACATCAGGAGTATGCGTGCTGCTTTGTGGTGTATTTTATGGAGTAATCTATAAGATAACATCAAATGCATATTATAGGATCGTATCTGACTAAGGCGGCAGTTTTAGCTGCGAAGCAGCGCTGTATATTAATCTGAACTTGGCGACAACATACATCGAGACGCCGGCATTTACCGGTGTCTCGATGTATTGTAAATA
>DFFQ01000105.1 GCA_002371025.1 Lachnospiraceae bacterium UBA3772
ACAAATGCTAAACAAATATGTTTAGAAAATGAATTAAAAAGACGTGGAATAAAAAATCATTCATTGAACTCCTATAGTAAACAAGAGCTCGCAGAAGCCCTAAATTAGGGCATTCGCGAGCTTTTTTGATGCCTTGTGGTACTAATTTGGTACTAGAAATTCTTATAAAAGTTCAAAAATCATATGAAAATCACTGGTTTTCTACTTCTTTATTATTGGGTAAAGTCCCAGTGGTTGTGAGGTTTGAAAAAAGTGAATCACTATTTTGCGTGAGGCCATGTGATTTTCCATTCAAAATATTCTTCAGGAGTAATAACTCCTGTCTTTAATTCATTTTTCTTTACATACCATTCCATAAGAAATTCATTAAGAAGTCCGTAATCAAAGGTTACGGCTATTGGTGTTCCATATGAGTTGAAGTCATTTTCATCAAAGTCGCTATAAGCAATAGGCATTTCATTTATTTTGCTGTTGCTTGATTTTGAAGATTCTTTTGATTTCATTGATTTTGGAATTGGCTGCAAATCAAAAAGATTTATAGAACTTGAATCCTCTAACCAAAAGAGTGTTTCGAGAATATCTTCTGCAGCACCATTATTGTAGTTGTCAAGAGCCTTGTAATTACAATTAAGAATTCGGGCCATTTCATGGATCATATCCTTTTTAGGGACTCGTGTACCGGATTCGTATTGTGCAACACGAACAGACATAGATTTTCCTTCAAAGCCAAGTGCTGCACCAAATTCATCCATTGTCATGTGCCTGAATGTTCTGATTCTTTTTATTCGTTCACCTACGGTCATAGTGTTTTGTCCTCCTATGTTTTTTGTACTAAACATTTGTGTTTAATAAACCTTTGAACATAATCTATCACAATATAGATTATTTGTAAACAAAAAAGTTTAGAAAAACTTGTTGACATTCTAAACAAAAAGAGTTAGAATGTGCTCGAAACAAAATTAAACAAATATGTTTAGAAAATATAAACAAGGAGGAAAATAGAAAAAAGAAACTATTAACAGGGAAATAAAACTGGATTAACCCACCAGATACAACTGAATAAGCTGCATTTATACCAACAGCCCTTGCCATGACAGCTATCCAAGTAGCTCGAGCGAGGGGCAGAAGGAATATAAAGAATGAAACTTCCTTCTGTAAGAAACTTCTTTAAAGGGCAGGAGAGGATCTCGAACAGGAGAGGCCTGCAGGTTCATGAGTCTGGAGAAGCTCAGGGGAACTAAAGGTTAGCTGAAATGCTAACAGTATAAATGTATAGAAAGCTAACCCCATGGCATTCGAGCTTTGGAAAAGGATGCATAAGTAACAGGAAAGGAGGAGAAAAAGTTATGGAACAGAATATGTTTATGGGTGTAGAAGAGGTCAGAAGTATTCTGAAGATTTCAAGATCAGCTGCATACAAGATTATTAGAAATCTGAATCTGGAACTTGAGAAAAAAGGCTATATAACTATCAAGGGACGAATAAGCAGAGAATACTTTAAGGAAAAATTCTATAGATTTGGAAAAGACTGATAAAATGCCGGTACTTTACCCAAACTGTAAGGTACCGGATAAATATCATTTATATATAACAAATAAGAGAAGGAGATGATTAATATGCCGGCGTATAGAGATAAAGATACAGGCAAATGGTTTACCAAGTTCTACTGCACGGAATTACATAGATATAGAGAAATATCAGAAGAGCAGAAATGCCTTTACAAAGAAAAGGCTAGGTTAAGAAATAAAAAAAACAAGAACGCTATTAGTCAAGGAAATGTGGATTCCTTTGATGAAGATGAATATAGAGACCGACTGCAGATTTTGAAAGAGTTAAAGCGAGAGGAAGATAAAAGATTTAGAATTGCTGATAAAATATATCAGGATTGTCTGTATGATATAGAATTAAAAGATATTGATAGTATTAGTATATCTGAATTTGAAAAAGAATTAGACAATGTCGATACAGAAGAAAAGATCCCAGAACTTCCAAAGCCTAAGCCAGAGCCTGTCATAGAATCAGTTTTAGCTAATAAGAAAGATATATCTAAAGTTGCTAATGGACCAAGTGTTAAGCAGGAAGATGTTCCGGCTTTTAGTGATTCTAAAGTTATTAAAGAAGAGAATCTGAATGATTCGTATGTTGATGTATCAATAAAGAATACTCTTGTAGAAGGTACAAATAAGGAGGAAGAATCAAAAGATGATTCGCCTTCATGTAAAAAGGTTGACACTGATTATGAAATAGAGATTATAGCAATTGATGCAGTAATAGATATTAAAAATATGAATCTTTCGGTTCAAGATTTCGTTTTATTGTCTGTAGAAGATAAAGCGGCTATTTGGGATGTTACAAAATATGATCCATTGGATGCATTTGAAGCATACAGGAAAGTTGCTGATTCGGCACAAGTTAGTAAATCAGTTCCGGATTTATATGATGAGTTTACTCGGATAAAGAATAAATGCCTGGAGTATAAGAAGGAACCTTGGGAGAGGGAGTATAGGAAGATAGTTCTAAAAGGTGAGTACAAGAATGATAAAAAGTTGGTGAGAACGAAGGTGAGATAAATTGTTTTGATTTATATATTCTATAATTTATAGATGAACTAAAGTATGTTAAAATACGAAAAAGTATTGATGTTTATTTTTCATTTAAATAATAAAGAAATTCATCAAGGTCAATTTTTTTTATCTTGAATGATAATGAAGGTTATGGATAGAAAAATGGGAGGAAATACATGAGTGAAAACAAATCTAATGAAATTGTTCCTGTGGAGATTACAGTGGAATCTTTGAAGGCTAAAATATATACAGTTAGAGGCCAGCGAGTTATGCTTGCTGCAGACTTAGCTGAGATATATGGTTATACCACTAAGGCTTTTAATCAGCAGGTGAAGAATAATATTGAAAAATTTGATGAAGACTTTCGTTTTCAATTAACAAGAGAAGAACTTGAAGATTTGGTGAGGTCAAAAAATTTGACCTCACGGGAGGGATCAATGTTTCAAGGGCAATCAGGTGGAACTAGATATTTGCCATGGTGTTTTACGGAAAGTGGTGTTTACATGCTTATGACGGTATTGAAAGGTGAACTTGCTATTCGTCAGAGCAAAGCGTTAATTCGGACATTTAAGCAGATGAAGGACTATATCCATCAGGATCCACTGCTTTCTGGATCGTCTAATATTGAAAAAATGGCCTTACAGATATCTGAAAACACAAGAGATATTGGCAAAATAAAGGAATCCATGGTTACAAAAGAGGATCTGACTAAAGTTATTCAGAGCTTTACTTTGCCTGATAAAGGAATAGAATATGTCATATATGCAGGTCAAACATTTGAAGCCGATGTAGCGTATGCGGATATTTACAGTAAAGCAAAGAAAAAATTGTACATAGTGGATAACTATATTGGACCAAAAACACTTTTGATGCTGAAGAGTGTTCCTGCTAATGTAGATATTATTATTTTTAGTGATAATATTATGAATATCCTCCGTCTGTCAGAGCTTCAAGCTTTTCAGACTGAATATCCGAATGTGAGACTATCCTTCCAGAAAACAGGAAGAAAGTTCCATGATAGATATATTATTGTAGATTATAAGACGCGATCAGAAAAGATTTATCATTGTGGAGCATCCAGTAAAGATGCAGGAAATAAAAT
>DFFQ01000226.1 GCA_002371025.1 Lachnospiraceae bacterium UBA3772
TTTGCCTGGCTTAGAATATCCGATGTCGCAATGTCATTAAAGAGGAGAACCGGCAATGCGACACGGAATACATATTTATTTGTTACTGATACAAAATTATCATTTATAAGTTTCAGGCTCTTTAAAACGTAGCCTAAAAGGATCACTATAAAAATCGGCAGAGTTACATTTATACTGAAGATAAAATTTTCCATAAAACAGTCCCTTTGCTAGTCTCTAGTCTTCTTTATCTTCTGCATCCTTTAAAGGCAGTATAACCTCAGCTGTATAATAATCTCCATCTATGATGATATTTAATGCTCCATCATGGAGTTTTATAAGATTTTCACTTATAGATAGTCCAAGTCCTGATCCTTCGGTAAATCTGGATTTATCTCCTCTTACGAATCTTTCCTTCAATTCTTCCGGAGATATATTAAGCTGATCCCGACTTATATTCTTAATCCTGAAAATGGCACTATTATCAACAACTTTTAAACTGATATATACTCTTGTTGAAGATAAAGCATATTTATATGCATTGACGAAGAGATTACCGAACGCTCTGAATAACCTTCTTCCGTCCCCATTTATTATAACAGGAGTTTCCGGAATATCTACTACAAGTGTAAGATTTGAATCTATAAATTTCTGCTCGTATTCACCGCACAGCTGGTTAAGGAACTCAGACAGATCAAAATCCATCTTCTCAAGCTGTATGGCACCGGTACTTACCTTTGAAGCTTCAATAAGGTCAAGGGTAAGATTCTTAAGTCGAAGGGACTTATTCTCAAGTATATCAATATACTTTTTAGCATTCTCATTTTCTATATTTTCTCTCTTAAGCAGATCAATATAGCTGATTATAGATGTAAGAGGTGTTTTTATATCATGAGAAACATTGGTGATAAGCTCAGCCTTAAGTCTTTCATCTTTAGTTGAGATATCTACCTTATTTCTAAGTACTTCACCGATCTTATTAACAGATTCACCCAAGGCCTTTGAATCACCTGAATATTCAGATGTATCTATGAATACATCAAAATCACCCTGATCAAGCTTATCAAATTCATTTAATACCTTTGTCATCTGGACAGAATACTTTATATATCTTGTCATTGCTATAACATCAAATATCACAGCAATAAGAATAATAATCAAGATATCCCAGGCATCCACAAAAAAGGTCATGGCAAATGCAACTATATTAACCAGGAATAGAAGTCCAGCCTTTACTGCTGCCCACCTCTTACCTCTGGTCTTTAACGAAAAATAATCAACGGATTTGGATACCTTTCTAAGAACACCCGCTACTATGGTATTCTTAAAGAATATCTTCATCTTTATCCTTCTTACAACTGAAAGATATATCCAGACGAAAATGGAATACATAAGGCCAACCGCAAAGCATATGCTTATAAGAAGCGGCATATTGTCATTTTCAATCTTTATGGATCTTATATATTCAACAGCCACCCGTCTCATAATGAGGCAGCCTGCTGTCATCATAAATAGTACTACTATAAGCATTTCCAGCGGCAGATTATCCCCTGGAGCCAGTTCTATCTTTGGATTCCCTTCCTTATCAAAGGTTTTTCCGGCAAGAACCGTCATTGAAATGATACAGATCAGCAGTACAACAGCTGCAAGAATCATAACCGCGAGAGGATTCGCTATATATTTACAGAATATAAATGTAAACTGTAATTCTTCAAGGTTAAAAGGCGTATAATATTGGCCAACCCTTAATGAATTTGGTCTTATACCTATGATAAAAGAAGTTTCTTCTTTACCTTGTAAGGATTCAAGTTCTGTAATATCATCCTTATAGAATGCATCCAGCTGCTTCACATTGCCATTATAATCGATTGTAAATGCTGTAATAACACCTTCATCATAACTTACATAGAAATCACATTTTGTCTTTAAAATCTTCTGTCTCTCGTTCTTATAATTATTCCTTTCAATAGACTGTCCATCCCAGCTTCGGCCTCTTCCATAGGCAATATATGCATATGGCGCACTCATAAGGGAGTCAAAAGATATATTACTATTACCTTTTAAAGACTCTAATTGATTGCTTGAAAGAGTTGAAATGTAAGCAAACATCTCATTCTCAAAGAATGGGGCCGTTAAGATCCTGTTTTTAACTTCCTTCTTTTCTATAAGATCAGCCGATGCAACATTTCTCATCTGATACTCTGTATATACGAAATCATATGGTACATATAATTTGTCATAATAAGTTATAGAGTCTATATCACAGAATCCCAGATAGTTATTTATAAATTCTCTTGACTCTTTGAAATATATAAAATATTTCTTCGAATCATATATATAAAACCTGTCGCCATCTCTTAGTTTTACACCATAACTATTCTCTATTTCAGATATTACTTCTCTTTGTACATCTGAATATTGTGTTCCGGTTTTATATTCTTCTCCACATTGAGACAATAAATCTATATAATCATCAGGCTTTATCACAATGAAACCAGTCAGATCCGAAAATGAATCATATGCATAATTAAATCTTGAATCAACATAATGATACATTCCTCTCTTATCTGAGAAGCCTGCATTTATAAATATTTCATCTAACAAAGAATAATAATTCTTGCCAATACTCTTGGCATAATCTGAAATATCAATCTCTAAATAAACTCTTGTATCATAATTGATGGTATTTATCTTTCCATAATTGGGAATTGAGGCATAATCTTCTCTTGCAACAAGTTCATTTGCAAAACTCTTAACAGCCTCACCTAAGTATTCTTTAACATAATCAGTTTCTCTATAATCTTTTACTATTTCAAGATTATCATCCTGAAAGAATTGAAATCTTCCATATGCTGATATAAAAGCGCATCCGAACAGCATTACTGCAATAAAACTAAGTATAAAGAATATTAGATTTAAAACATTTACCTTTGTCTTCTTAGCTTCCACTTACTACTTTACTCCATCTTTTCAATCTTATATCCCTGACCCCAGACAACTTTTAAATATCTTGGGTTTTTAGGATCAATTTCTAACTTTTCGCGAATATGTCTTATATGAACAGCTATTACATTATCTGAACCAATGGCTTCCTCATTCCATACCGCTTCATAGAGTCTTGATGTAGAGAATATTCTTCCTGCATTTTCTGCCAGAAATTTAATAATGTTATATTCAATAGGAGTAAGTCTTATCTCTCTTCCATCACAGACCACTTCCTTGGTACTATCATTAATAATGAGGCCGCCGTTAGCTATAACCTCATCCTTATCTTCATTTTCTTCAGGTGCAGCACCAAGTTCAGTATATCTTCTTAATTGCGATTTAACTCTTGCCACAAGCTCAAGCGGATTAAAAGGTTTTGTAA
>DFFQ01000161.1 GCA_002371025.1 Lachnospiraceae bacterium UBA3772
CTATGAATATGTGTTTTCTGTACTTGGTAACCCATACGATATGGTACTGCAAAGAGTATACATAACCTCGACCATGTGTAACATCTTTAGGTATTGTTAAATAAACGCTTTTATCCATATAAATATTATACCATATGTAAATGTAAAATTCAAGAAAATACCGCCTAACTCACGACTAAAGTCACGAGTGTGCGGCGGCAATTCATATCAATTTTCTAATAAATTCATCGATACTGCTCATTTTTTCAGTTGGTTCAAATCTTGCGACTACATTACCTTCTCTATCGACTACAAACTTTGTAAAATTCCATTTTATCTCAGGATTATTCTTATAATCCTTATCAACAGAATTAAGGAGAAGATTCATAGCAACCGCCTTTGGTCCTTTACCAAATCCTTTAAACCCCTGCTGTTCCTTAAGATATTTAAATAATGGGATGGCATTTTCACCATTAACATCCGATTTCTTCATCTGTGGAAACTGGGTATTATATTTTAATGTACAAAACTCATGAACTTCTTCGTCGGTTCCAGGAGTCTGACCTGCAAACTGGTTACATGGAACATCAATTACTTCAAAACCCTTTTCATGATATTTCTCATACATAGCCTCAATATCTTTATAATGAGGGGTAAAACCACATCCTGTAGCTGTATTTACAATAAGAACAACTTTACCAGCATAATCTTTCATTGAAACCACTGAACCATCTGGCTTTTCAACTGAATAATCATAAAATCCCATAATAAATCTCCTTTTCGGTTTTTATTTATTTCAATTATATTTCATGCAACTGGAATAATCCAATGATTTTTTTGTGTCCTGTTTGAATCCACCCTTACCTTTCGGTTAACATAAAAGTGGACCATAGCCCCCGGGACTATGGTCCACTTTTATGTTAACTAGACGTATTTTTCGATTGAAACGTAAAGACGTTCTTTTTTTGTTGTGCCACCTTCTCTTATAAAACGGAATTTGCCGTAGCCACGGACAGATACGATCTCACCTTCTTTAATGGGACGGGCATTTCCTGTGGATTCTCTTCCATCTATAAAGACCTTCCCTTCTCTAAAGAGCACCAAAGCCTGCTCTCTTGAAAGATTATAAATCTTTGAGATTATGGCATCGCACCTATTGCTTGAAACAATAAGATCCATCTGCTTTGTTTCAGGTGAAAGATTCTTTAGCTCCTCTGTATTCTCGCAAACCGACGTTTTTACTGGTGTATGACGGACTGATGTAATATTTTCAATGATATAATCCGCCATGGTATCAAGAATAAAGACATAAGCCACATTATCCTTTATCAGGATATCCCCCATTGTATCTCTTTCAATCCCCTGATTCATAAGTGCTCCTAAAATGTCTCTATGAGAAAGAACTTCAGCAAATTTCTTCATTCGTGGCTCAATCTTTATTACTGTGATAGGAAAATATGGCTCATATCCAAACAATTCCTCATTTCCAAAACAGACCACGGCTCTCTCTGATAATTCCATACCTCCAAAGCAGCAAAATCCCACATGAGAAAGCTCTTTTTTTAATTCGTGAACCTTTGATATCTCAGATGGATTAAGAAAGTTAGTATAGATATATCTTCCTTCTTTATAGGCTCTGTCTGCTAATTCTATTATCCTGTTTTTAAATTCTCTATCATTATTATCCATAATACTCTAAATTATCCAAAACGCCCTTGTATTCTAAAATAATCTAACAGTCCAAAAAGAGGGACATTTTCTGTCCCTCCTTCTTTATTTATTAATTTCTTAATTTATTATTTTGTGACCTTCTTAGTGCTGGACTTTGCCTTCTTATCAGCATTCTTATCACTGACCTTTTCATCAGTTTTCTTTACTGCTGACTTAGTCTGAACCTTCTTAAATACTGAGAATGAAAGTCCAGGTACAGTTATCTGGATATAGTTATCTCTTCCCTTTAACTTTCCAGCCTTGGATTCCTTTACAACCTTATTATTCTTTCCTTCGCCACCAAACTTTGAAGAATCACTTGAGAATATCTCCTTCCACTTACCTTCTGAAGGTACAGGAAGCTTATAATTCTTATGTTCTACAGGTGTGAAGTTACAGATGATAAGTAATGTATCCTTTTCTTTTTCACCATGTCTTTCAAAAGAAATGATTGAATGATTTGCATCCTTATCATCAATCCAGGCAAATCCAAGTGGGTCTGAATCCAGTTCAGTCAGAGCTGGCTCAGTCTTATAAAGTTTATTTAATTCCTTAACATATTTTTTAATATATGTATGGGCATCAAATTCAAATAATGACCAGTCAAGTTCAGATGATTCATCAAACTCCTTAAACTGAGCAAATTCCTGTCCCATGAAAAGAAGCTTCTTTCCGGGATGTGCCATCATATAACCATAGGCAAGACGAAGGTTTGAGAATTTGTCCTCATAACCACCCGGCATCTTCTCTATCATTGATCCCTTCATATGAACCACTTCATCATGTGAAAGGACTAAAATAAACTTCTCACTGAATGCATATTCCATGCTGAAAGTAAGCTCGTTGTGGTGATATTTTCTATAAAGAGGGTCCAACTTCATATATTCTAAGAAGTCATTCATCCATCCCATATTCCACTTATAATCAAAACCAAGTCCACCCATTGAAACCGGACTTGTGATCATAGGCCATGCAGTAGATTCTTCAGCTATCATAAGAACCTCTGGATATTTCTCAGCCATCTGCTGATTAAGCTCCTTTATAAATCTTATAGCGTCAAGATTCTCATTACCACCATACATATTTGGTGACCACTGACCATAATTTCTTCCGTAATCAAGATAAAGCATAGATGCAACTGCATCCATTCTTATACCGTCGATATGGTATTTATCTGCCCAATAAAGAGCATTTGAAATAAGGAAATTGCGAACTTCATTTTTCTTATAATCGAAAATGTAAGTTCCCCAGTCAGGATGCTCTCCTCTTTCTGGATCCGGATCCTCGTAAAGAGCGGTTCCATCAAATCTTCCAAGTCCATGAGCATCTTTTGGAAAATGAGCCGGAACCCAGTCAATAATGACACCGATTCCCTGTTTATGCATATAATCGATAAATCCCATGAAATCCTGCGGAGAACCATAACGGGATGTAGGTGCATAGTAACCTGTGATCTGATAACCCCAGGAAGGATCATAAGGATGTTCCATCACTGGCATAAGTTCCACATAATTATAACCCATATCCTTTACATATTCAGAAAGGCTAAGAGCAATCTCCTTATAACTAAGGAATTCTCTTCCATCTTTAGGACGCTTCCAGGAACCAAGATGAACCTCATAAATATTCATCTCCTTCTTATCAGTTTCCTTCTTATTGCGCTTAGTCATCCAGTCCGCATCATTCCACTTATAATCAAGAGTTGTAACCCTTGAAGCATTTGCAGGACGAACTTCACTGGTAAATGCATATGGGTCAGACTTAAGTACAACGTCACCATGTTTTGTTCTTATTTCAAACTTATAGATCTCATCAAGGAAATCGCCTGGGATAAATAATTCGAAAATGCCTGAATAATCAAGCTTTCTCATAGGATAGCGTCTTCCATCCCAGCCATTAAAATTACCCACTACAGATACTCTCTCTGCATTTGGAGCCCAAACACCGAAAAGAGTTCCCTCGATTCCATCCACTGTCATAGGATGTGCACCAAGCTTCTCGTAGATCTCATAATGCACGCCTTCATTGAAACGGCTTACATCAATAGGATCAATAACAGGATCAAAAATGTAAGGATCCACGAATTCTTCTTCATGTCCATCCTCAAATTTCGCCTGAACCTTATAATTAAATCTGCCTTTATCCTTTATCATAACAGAGAAAAAACCCGCTACTCTGTCACTTATAAGACTATAAGACTTATCTGCATCAGTATCTATAACACTGACTACTTTTGCCCCTGGAAGAAACACATTTACATATACATCATCAATACATTCGTGCATACCTAATATATGATGAGGATTATCATGCTTC
>DFFQ01000043.1 GCA_002371025.1 Lachnospiraceae bacterium UBA3772
TTTTCTCCTGAAAAGACTTACCAGATCCTGGCACACCAAATACCATACCATTTCCATTCTTAAGTTTCTTCCTGTTTCCAAGTATAAGATTCTTTGAAACCTTATTAAAGCCATAGCAATATCCATACTCATGATCAATCTCCTGAACATTAAATGGAGTAAATACAGAAAGCGATTCTGTTGTTAGCGACCTCATGGTCTCAAGAAACCTTGCTCCAGTTGGAAGAGTTGTATTCATGCCTGCTAGCTGATTATATGAATGTGGTACTATTTCCATGTTGTACCCACTTCCGATAATCATAATCTTCTCTTTTCTCTCTTCTAACTCTTCCATAGAATCAGCTCTAATAAGAATAGTTATTCCTACGTAAAATAGTCTCTCATCGAAGGAGCGAAGACTATCAAGCATCTCCTCTGACTCCTGTTGCTGCATCCTTTTCTCATAAGAAATATTACTTGAATAATCCCCATTTTCATTCTTTTTTTCCTGTTCCTTATTGATGCTTCGCTCATTCCCCATATACTTTTTCATCACAAGATTATATGCATAGTGATTATCCATAGGTTCACAATCCATAGTGATTATCACTGGGAACGGAACATTTGCTAACTCATTTAAGAATACATCGGAAAGACCACTAGCAAATTGTCGCACAAAAAGTGTGCAGGCAACCTTTCCTTCCTCCATCTCCAAGTATTCTTTATGTTCACGAAGAGAGGTATTGATAATATCATTTCTCCAATCTCTTTTAAGTTTCAGATATTCATCCCAGTTGAAGTGGAATGTTTCTTCCTTTCCCATACGATAAAAACTATGAAGTGCTCTAAGTCTATCTGTAGCATCTAATGGAACCAACGTACTTCCAAGCCTATGGAAAAGTTGCTGCATGGAAAATTCTATGGTATTAAAATATGTCCTTGCACTTTCAAAATCAATCTTTTGACAAGTTACCACAAAATACCTAGACTGCATAAGACCTTCTCTTCCTTCACTTAGTCTCTTCTCTATAAGATTATGATATTCTTCTGCGAGTGGTTCTAATCTCTTATCAACTGCCTTATGTAGAAGAGTTTTCCTAAGTCGCTTATTATCCGCATAGTGATTACTTATGATAATCTTATAAGAAACATTCATGGAATTTAAAAGCATACTAAACTTATTGATGGTCTGCTCCTTCTCAGCTTCATCCTGAGTTGAAAAATTTATATCTTCAAAAAGGTATACCTTATCAAAAAGATGTATCCCTTTCTTATTTTCAAGTTCAAATATTCCTTCCTTTGAGATTCGATAAATCGGTATCGTATCTTGTACACAATATGGTATCTTAATAATCTTTTCTGTTTGGCGCTTGTAGCCGTCTTGTAACTTAAACATCTAAAAACTCCTTTCTTTAATCCCCAAGACCACTCTCAGATTCACTCTTCAAATGGCCTTGGGATTTAAATAATTGTCTTACATATTTTACTTGTAAGATCAGCAGTATGCGTTTCCGAATATGCGTTATTAGTGAAGCTTACCACTAATTGCAGCTTTCTTTTCATCAACGACCATTTTCATTTCCTGTGATTTACTCTTATCTAAGCTTCTATCATGAGTAGCAAGACTTAACTTATGCTCTTTAGAATCATAAGCATATACGTTATCAGAAAGTCTATCCTCTGGTCTGACTTCACCCTGATTTACACTCATAACCATGTCCTGAAGTTCTAATTCACTGTAACCTTGATTAGGAACGATGATTACTTCATGTACAGAACTTGGGAGAATAAAGAAATCTCCTCCAACTTTTTCAGATATCATTTCAAGTGCATCTGGATCTGTCATCCATATCGCACCATTTACCTTCGTAGCATTTGAAAGGACATACATACGTGCTTCAGATTCAGGAAACATATCAGCAAACATTTCTCTTGCTTCCTCTTTACTCATGCCCTGATCCATGATATCCGGTAAAATCAAATCCATCATCATCTCCTGCATATCAACAAAGTACATCGGATTATTCTTCGCCATGTTTTCTCTAGCAATGGCATCAAGTTCCTCCGCAGTTACTCCAAGTCCATTTGCTATAGCATCGGTTATAGGTGCTGATGCAATACCCGAAGCATCCCTAGATACCATAATGTGATATGTTATGGATAAATCCTCAAACTCAGTATGTGGACGATTTTCTAGCAACTGCTTATTGTTCTTGGTATTTACAATCTTTGCAAAAATCTTATCCCTAGCAGTTTCAATATTACTTATTTCCTTTACAATGTCAGAAGAAATCCCTCTATGTTCAACATTCTCCTTATACTGCTCAGAAATGTCACTCATAACACTCTCTAAAGAAGTTCCTTCATTGTACTGTTCATAATATCCATTTAGATAGATAACTGGCGCGATACTATCATGTCCGCGTATGCATAAGCCATCTAACTCAAGACCATTATTTTTAAATGTCTTATTAATGCTAACTTCAAATTCCGAATATGTATCCGGTAATTCTCCTAAAATGTGTTCTTTTACATAATTCTTAAAATCTTCATAATTCATCATAATTTTAATTCTCCTTTTCTAATCTACTGATTTTTATTATTTTGTGCTTTGTTCTCAGTTACTCTTGAACTTCGTTTAGCAAGATTTGTAAGCCTCCTTATGCAAGAGTTGTATCTCTTCTTCATATCCGTCTTGCTTTGTAAGTCCGTAAATTCAATTTCTTCAATTATTATTTTCTCTGCCATATTCTTCCTCTCTTTCTATCGTTCGATAAACTAATGGTTTTTGTAGCATTATCCTAAGCCTAGCCTTCACTATTTGCGGAAGTGTCATTCCATTCCTCTCATAGAATCCACATAAGCCAATAACCGCTATAAACGGCATGCATAGCATAATCGCCACATTGATATTTACTTTGTATACAAAAATAAGAGTTAGCATTGAGCCAACTCCTACGATAAGTGCCACACTTCCGTATGCACACTCTCTAAGCGACAAACCTTTGTAGAAATCATCCTTAAAGCCTGCCACATCTTGATTGATTTGTTTTGTGATAATATCACCCCCTTATAATCCAAATGCCTTCTGCATTACTGCATCGCTTGATTTAACCGCTGAAGAAATTGCACCCATCTTGATACAATATCCTAAAAGCGTTATAATCGCCGACTCTGAATCAAGGCTTATGGTATCAATAAATGTTGTACTTATCACTATCACCACTGCTATAAGCAAAGCTGACAGTACATAACCGAAAAATGTTTTTATGTAGGAATAACCTACCTGAGCCGTCTGTCCTCCTGCAGCAAGTGTTG
>DFFQ01000078.1 GCA_002371025.1 Lachnospiraceae bacterium UBA3772
TGTTATATTTTACTAAGGAATTAGATAGTGTTATGCATAAAGGTAATGGTATACAACACGAAATATTTATAAAAAAAGCAATATTTACAGGGATTATAATCCTTGTATATCTAATTGGAAGGTCGCTTCCGCTCTTTGGAATGGATGTATCTGTTGAGAAGATAGAAGATATAGACGTCCAACTTCTTTTGATGCAATCGATAAATGGAGATAGATATCAGAATTCTATTTTTACACTGGGTGTATTCCCATATATGATTGCCAGTCTGGTTATGCAAATTGTCGTTGCATCATTAAGCGCTGATAAGAAATCAAGAGTATCTCAGGTTAGTCTTAATAGAATATCTTTATATGTAATGTTGATTGTTGCTGTTATTCAAGCAATTTATAAGATGAGAAATCTTACATTCATATATACAGACAACTACCTTATAATTGCCAAGATTGTTGTAGTTATTCAGATGGTAGCAGGTGCGTTTGTTATACTTTGGATGTCGGATAGAAACAGTAAATATGGTATTGGCGGGCAGACAACACTAATCTACATTAATATCTTAGATAGTCTTACTTCGGCAATACAGGGAAATCCTTTTATTAAAACGATTCTTCCCATAGCAATTTCCATTGTGATTATGATTGTTGTGATAACTATGGAAAATGCTGAGAAGAGAATTCCGGTTCAAAGAGTATCAATACACAGTATATATGCTGATAAGAATTATCTGGCTATAAAGCTTAATCCTATAGGTGTTATGCCTGTAATGTTCTCGTCTGCTGTATTTATGCTTCTGCAGATTTTTATATCTTTTCTTAAAGCGTTGTTGCCAGAAAATGGTGTAATGACATGGATTAATGACAATATGGTTCTTTCGAGTATTTTTGGAATAATAGTATATATAGGGGTACTGTATTTTCTTACAATTTCCATGGCTTTGGTGTTTATTAGTCCGAAAGACTTAACTGAGCAGTTTTTAAAAAGTGGAGACAGTATTGTTAATCTACATGCAGGACGAGATACAAGAAGATACCTTAGAAAACAGGTGCTTATTATAAGTATTATAAGCTCGACAATTATGGGCATATGTATATTAATACCTATGCTGTTAGAACATTTCGACCTGATAAGTGGTACACTGGCAATTCTTCCATCGTCGTTTATGCTTCTTTCGGGTATTTTTTATAATTTATATCAGGAAGTTATTACTATTAGAAACTATGATGAGTACAAACCTTTTATATAAGATTTGATACACTGTATGTAGATAGGAGTGGATAATGGTCATCTTTATTCCCGCATGGTACAAAAAAAATGAATGGTGTGAAAATGAGCAGAACTGGCACGAACGAAAGATGCATACTGAATTTGATGACACTGTTAAGCAGATTCAGTTATATCACAGAAATAAAGCGTTTGAGTATTGTATTTGTGTACTTGGTTTTTCCCCGAATTTTAGGCATTTTTTGCATCGTCAGGGCGTATATAAGGCTCCTTACTTCTCGGTATTTGATGCAATTAATGAATGTGAGAGTAAGAGGGCAAGAGTATTCTCTTTTCATGATTTAGACTGGATACCGAATACAGAATTTTTGTATACACCTTTTGTAATTGTGGCTATGTTTCACGGAAGAAAGTATGCACAGCTAGAGTTTGGAGAGGATGGCAATCTGATTCAAATTGATATGTATGAGGGCGACTCTGTCGCAATTAGAAATATATATGATGATAGAGGATTTGTCTCTTCTGCCATTATATATAGTGAAAATGCACCTGTATACCAGGATTATTATACTGAGAATGGTACGTGGAAGATAAGGGTTTTCTTTGATGATAATCATGTTGAGATAAACCCTGAACGCAATTTCTATATAATTAATTTGGGAAAAGAACCTGGTGAAAAGATTACTTTTAAAAAGAATCGATACGAAAGTATTGATGAAGTGATTTCTGAGATTTTTAATACTTTTATTAGCAGGTTATCAGAGAACGATATATTCTGTATTGCAATGCATAATTTACATAATAAAGTTATTTCTGATAATCTAAAGGGCAGAAGAACGGTTCTTTCATTTTTTGAAAAAAGATATAATTTGGAAGATAAACTGACAATGTTAATGCTTAATAGAGCTAATTACATTGTGACTGATTCTAAGATTTCATGCGATAAGATTAAAGATATTTTTGGTGATAATCATAATAATATTGTTAATATAACACCTTTTGATACGAGAAAAGAAATCGGTATTAGCGGACAGCTTACAGTACAGAAAATACTTGTTGCAGTTGATAATCTTCCACCTGAGAATTTTGAAAAATTAGTACTTATATTTGCAAAGTATTTCGAGGAAAATGATAAAGCAAGAGTGTGTTTCTTTACGAGAGAAGCAGATATAGGTTTGCCAGGAAGACTGCTTGCTCATGCCAGACAGGTATTAGAAAAGAATGGATATGATAGTAGAATGGCATTAGAGGAAAATGATAATGGTACTACAGAAAATGCAGTTGATGAAATGGAAGAAGCACAAGTAATGTTTTTTGTTGAACAGTGTGTGGATGAATTAACTGCAAGTAAGTGTATCAGAGAACAAAGATTAATAATAAATCTATCTGATGCAGTTAATCTGTACCTTCAGATTAGTGGAGTCAGTTTTGGAATACCGCAGGTCGTAAGTGAAGAGAGTCAATACGTTAAGCATGGGTTGAACGGACAGATAGTAAAACGCTTTGAAGATTTACCTAAGGTATTAACATACTATTTATCAAGTCTAAACAATTGGAATAACGCAATGATTCAAGCCTATGAGATTGGCGAAAATTATACCACAAGAAGATTGGTTGAGAAATGGAAAGAGGTCTTAGAAAGCATTGGATGAGATTAGTGTATTACAATTAGGAAAAGAAGATTGGAGAAACATTTACACAATTCCGGATTTCGCAAAATGGGAGTACGTAGAGAAGCTAAGAGAGTGTCCTAAGAGACCATATTGTATCGTGTTTCTCGATAGAAATCCCAGTATAGATGAGATTAATATTCTTATGGATTGTTCCAAAGCATATTGTCTTTATATTACTTCTGAAGTCCTTATGTCTAAAGAAGTAAAGAAGCTATGCAAATGTAAGATGTCACGAATGCTTAGTAAAAAGGACATAGGGGATTTTTTGCAAAATGAATTAAAATTTTATTATCCCAAGTCTTACGGTGAAAAATTCAGAAATAATAATCTGGGTGTTGCATATGGCTACAAGGGAAGCGTTAAATGGCACGGCAATTGTGGAGTTGAGCTCTCGGGTGATTTCGGCGATGAATATACACAACTTATTTTTTGGAGAAATAATATTCCTATCGACAAGGGTCAGACAATTGAGTTCTGGATGGAATATGAGAAGGAAGATAATGTAGAGATCAAACTTGTAATTACGCAGTATCTATCAGGCTCTCTTTCTAATGTTATTAAGAAGTGGGAATTTGGCGAAAATGAATTTAAGCACGTTGTAAGTGTTATGAATGAAGAGGCAGCTGGGCCTGTGTCTGTATCCCTTCATGCCAAAGGCAACGGGACATTTAAAATAATAGCATTACACGATAGATATGCAAGAACCGGTCATGGTCATTTTATTCCAGGAGGAGTAAGAAAGGTTTCGTCTAAGAGAGAAGAGGTATTCTTTTATTTTGACCCGGGGGATATGAAACCGCCTCTTAATGTTTATTTCTCAGGATATAAGACAAGAGAAGGCTTTGAAGGATATAATTTAATGAGAGGCTTTGGCTCCCCGTTTTTACTAATATCTGAAGCGAGGCTTGAAGGCGGAGGCTTCTATATGGGAACCAAAGAATATGAGGATCTTATTACTGAAGGGATTAAAGAATGTATCAATATGCTTGGCTTTAAAGAAAGTGATGTAATTATGTCGGGGCTTTCTATGGGGACTTTTGGAGCATTGTACTATGGTTGTGATATTTGTCCACATGCTCTTATATTGGGTAAGCCCCTCGCTAATATAGGTGATGTTGCCCTTAATGAGAAGCTTAAACGTCCAGGTGGATTTCCAACTTCCCTTGATGTTGTTATGAATGTATTTGGTGAGTCTAATAAGGAAAATGCCTATCTGCTTAATGATAAATTCTGGAATAAGTTTAATGCTTCTAACTTCAACAACACGA
>DFFQ01000052.1 GCA_002371025.1 Lachnospiraceae bacterium UBA3772
GCAATAAGAGAATATGTTGCGCCAACTACTGATAATGAAAAAGTTGTTTGTGAAGTATTCAGTGAGATACTTGGGGTTGAAAAAATAGGAATTCATGATAGCTTTTTTGAATTGGGAGGCGATTCGATAAAGGCAATTAGAATCGTTTCAAAGTTTAGAGAAAAAGGCTATAATGTTTCTGTCAAAGATATTATGAACAGTAAGAATGCTGAAAGACTTGCTTTGGCTATTAATTATGCTGAGGATGTTCAGAGATATGATCAGGGGGAAATAAGCGGTAAAATTAAGAAAAATCAGATTATGCGCATTTTTGACGGATATAATTTGAAACATCCTAACTATTTCAATCAATCTATCATGATTAAAGTAGATGGCATTAGTGATGAAATAATTATTAATGCTGTTACTGAAATAGTAAAATTCCATGATGCTTTAAGGATGGTTTACCTTAATAATGATCCTGAGATATTACCTATCAGCGAAAGTAAACTTTTTGATTACTACAAATTCGATTTCAGCAATATTTCCGATAAGGCTAAAGCTGTAGAAGAGCGATGTGAAGCTGTTCAAAGTAGCATAGATCTTGAAAATGGTCCTATAGTAAAAATTGCTGTATTTGATCTTGGAAATGAAAAGATAATGATGTTCTGTATACACCATATTGCTGTAGACGGTGTATCATGGCGAATTATTTTAGAAGATTTCAATGTTGCTGTAGGACAGTTGAAAAATGATACTGAAGTTTCATTTGCTGAAAAGACTATTTCATTTGTAGAATGGAATGAGAAGGTAAGCGAATATGCCAATAGTGAAAATGTGAGATCGCAGAGTGATTATTGGCATATGGTCAATGAAAATATTTCTGAAGGAATTGTTGTTCCAGATAAAAAAACTGATATTAAGAACGGCCATTCTGTAACGATTTTCCTTAGCGAAGAATATACAGATCTGCTTACAACAAAAGCAATGAGTACATATAATACCGAAATAAATGACATTTTGCTTAGTGCGCTTGCAGCTGCAGTAAATGAAGTTACCTGTCAAAATAAAATATCCATTTTGCTCGAAGGACATGGTAGGGAAGAAATTGAAAATGGTATTAGAACAGATCGCACAGTTGGATGGTTTACAATTCTTTATCCTGTTGTAATAGAGGCTCATGATGATCTTGAAGACTTGATAATAGGTACAAAAGAAACGCTTAGAAAAGTTCCGGATAACGGAATAGGCTATGGTCTTATTTCAGATGATTGTTGTAGTACACCAAGTATAGTGTTTAACTATCTTGGAGAAGGTGACATTGCATCTAATCAATTAATGTCAAGTTATAGTACAGGAAAGTCAAATTCAACTGAAGATGATAATCGGTATGACATAGAGATATCAGGAATGATTATTAATAAACAACTTAAAGTTGCATTTAGATATGCTTCTAATTTGTATAAGGATGAGACAATTGAAAGAATATCGAAGAAGTTTATAGAATCAATAGAGAGAATTGTTGATCATTGTGTTGGAAATGATGAAGTTGTAAATACAATTTCTGATTTATCGGCGGATGATCTTAGTGGAGATGATCTTGACTTAATAAACTCACTATTTGACATATAATAGCTGCACTAGAAAGGAAGTTAAAAATGGGAAAAAAGGTAAATGCGAATATTGAAAATATCTATTCACTGACTCCTCTTCAAGAAGGTATGTTATTTCACAATATACTTGAACCTGATAATACAAGCTATATAATACAGGAGGTCTTTGAAATTAATGATCTTGATACGGGTATTATAAAGTCAGTTTTAGAACTGCTTACAAGGAAATACTCGGTTTTGAGAACAGTATTCGTATATAATAAAGTTGATAAACCACGTCAGGTAGTTCTTAAAAATAAAGAGATTGAAATAACAGAAGAAGATTTAAGTGGGTATGATGATGATTCGAGAAAGACAAAGATGGAAAGATTGCTCAAGGACGATCTGTCCAGGGGCTTCAATCTGCAGAAGGACTCTTTGTTAAGATTGAAATGTGTGTCATTCGGTGAAGGAAAATTCAGCATAGTATGGACAGTTCATCATATAATTGTTGACGGATGGAGTAATAACATTTTATATGGCGATCTTATAAAATACTATAAAATGTTAAAAAATGGTATGAGCATGAGCGAATGCATACTAATTGCTGAAAAAGAAAAGAAGGAATATGTTGAGTTTTCAGAATATGTCAAAAGCATAGAAAATAAGAATATCAACAAAAGTATGAAGTACTGGGATGATTTGATAGGTGATTATGAAGAGTATAGCGGAATTCCTTCAATAGAAGCATCGGATAAATCCGATGAACAAGCCAGAAGCTTAATGTTTAAATTAGACGAGAAAACATCAAGCGCAGTTGTAGAATTGGGGGAAAAACTAAAAGCAACAATTAATAATATTACTCAAGTTGCATGGGGAATACTTTTGCAGACGTATAATAATACAAAAGATTCCGTATTTGGAACGGTTGTTTCAGGAAGAGATGTTGCTTTACCTGGAATAGAGCGGATGGTTGGATTATTTATTAATTCTATACCATTTCGAGTTAACTGTAATGAGAATATGACAATAAGTGAGCTTATCTTAAGAGCTAAGAAGCAAAATGACGAATTATTAGAGCATGCATATTGTCCACTTGCTGATATTCAGAATCTGTCAGTACAGGGAAGAGAATTGATCCAGACAATGTTTGGATTTCAGAACTATTATGTTGATCAAAGTAAGTTTGAAGAAGATAAGTTTGAAAAAAGCTACGGACGTGAACAAACAAACTATAGAATTACTTGTACTGCTAACTATAACAATAAATTACTTAATTTTGAAATAATATATAATACTTCATATTATAGCGAGAAAGAAATAAGGCGTATTTTTGATTACTATGAAATGATTTTGAAATATATTATCAATAATGAAGAAATGCCTGTATCTTCAATACCAAGAGTTATAGAATCAGAAAAAGAACTTGTTCTGAACGACTTCAATGCAACAGAGACGGACTACCCAAGAGACAAGACAGTAGTCGAGCTGTTTGAAGAGCAGGTAAAGAAAACACCGGACAATATTGCACTTGTATTTGAAGAGAAGAAGCTGACCTATGCAGAGCTTAATGCAAGAGCGA
>DFFQ01000048.1 GCA_002371025.1 Lachnospiraceae bacterium UBA3772
GGAGCACTTTACAATGCATTCCAGTTCGGAGCACCTCCACACGCTGGTATGGCTCCAGGTGTAGATAGAATGATCATGCTCCTTCGTAATGAAGAGAACATTCGTGAAGTTATCGCCTTCCCAATGAGTGGATCAGCTCAGGATCTTATGTGTGGTGCACCAAATGAAGTTACAGAAATGCAGCTTAGAGAAACACATATTAAGGTAAGAGATTAATAAGTAATAGAGATAATATAAGCAGCTTTTGAGACATCTCATTAGCTGCTTATCATAAATTACAAGAGACTAAAAAATTGCAGTCTAAAGAATACAAATTATACTACAGGGAGGAACAATATGGAGATTACAAACGAAACAATCGATTATGTTGGTATCCTTGCACAGCTTGAACTTTCTGCTGAAGAAAAAGAGCAGGCAAAGAAAGATATGTCAGACATGCTCGAATATGTTAATAAGTTAAATGAGCTTGACACAACAAATGTAGAGCCTATGAGTCACGTTTTCCCACTTAATAATGTTATGAGAGAAGACGTTGTAACAAATGCTGATGACAGTGAGAATATGTTAAAGAATGCTCCTGAAAAGAGCGAAGACAGTTATATCGTACCTAAGACATTTGAGTAAGAAAGCGAGGGCTATTAAATGAGCGATATTTTAGATTTAACAGCCGCAGCCTTAGGCGAAAAGATCGGGGCCAGAGAAATCTCATCTGTAGAAGCAACAACTGCTTATCTTGACAGGATCGAGAAGTTAAATGGCTCTATCAATGCCTATGTTACGGTTGAAAAAGAAGAAGCTCTTAAGAGAGCAAAAGAAATAGATGAAAAAATAGCAGCAGGAGAATTAAAGAGTCCTCTTGCCGGGGTTCCAGTTGCTGTAAAGGATAATATGTGCATTAAGGGATCAAGAACATCTTGTTCATCTAAGATCCTTTCAAATTTCTATCCTACATTTTCATCAACTGCAGTAGAGAAATTACTTGATGCAGGTGCTGTTGTACTGGGACGTACAAACATGGATGAATTTGCCATGGGATCAACATCAGAAACATCTTACTATGGAGCGACTAAGAATCCATGGGATTTAGACCGTGTACCAGGTGGTTCATCAGGTGGATCTGCAGCGGCTGTTGCAGCTGATATGTGTGCCACATCCCTTGGTTCAGATACAGGTGGATCTATCCGTCAGCCAGCATCATTCTGTGGTGTTGCAGGAATTAAGCCTACTTACGGAAGAGTATCCCGTTATGGACTTATTGCCTATGGTTCATCACTTGATCAGATCGGACCTATCGGTAAGGACGTAAGAGACTGTGCTTTAGTTCTTGAAACTATTGCTGGTCATGATAAGAAAGATTCTACATCTGTAGATAGAGATGATACAGATTTTACATCAGCTCTTGTTAATGATGTAAAGGGCCTTAAGATTGGTGTTCCTCGTGATTATTTCGCGGAAGGAATCGACCCAGAAGTTAAGGAAAATGTTCTTAATGCTGCAAAAAAGCTTAGAGAAATGGGAGCAGAAGTTGAAGAGTTCGACCTTGGTATGGTTGAATATGCGATTCCTGCTTATTATGTAATCGCCTGTGCAGAAGCATCATCTAACCTTGAAAGATTCGATGGTGTTAAGTATGGATATAGAACAAAGGAATATACAGACCTTCACAACATGTATAAGAAGACACGTTCAGAAGGTTTCGGACCTGAAGTAAAGAGAAGAATCATGCTTGGTTCATTCGTTCTATCATCAGGATATTATGATGCTTATTATGTTAAGGCTTTAAGAGTTAAGGCTCTTATTAAGAAGGCCTTCGATGAGGCATTTTCAAAATATGATATCATCCTTGGACCTGTTGCACCTACAACAGCATTAAAGATAGGTGAATCTTTAAGTGATCCTATTAAAATGTATCTTGGAGATATTTACACAGTATCAGTTAACTTGGCTGGTCTTCCTGGTATCTCAGTACCATGTGGCTATGATAAGAAGGGAATGCCAGTTGGTCTTCAGCTTCTTGGACAGACATTTAATGAGAAGACTATAATCCGTGCAGCTTATGCATTTGAACAGACTTTCCAGGCTAAGAAGCCGGAAGGATTAAATTAAGGAGGGCGAAAGATATGAGCGATAAGAAATATGAAACAGTCATAGGTCTTGAAGTCCATGTTGAGCTCTCAACAAAGACAAAGATCTTTTGCGGATGCTCAACAGAATTCGGTGGAGCACCTAATACACATACATGTCCTGTATGTACTGGTATGCCTGGTTCACTTCCAGTACTTAACAAGGGAGTTGTAGACAGAGCTATAGCAGTAGGACTTGCAACAAATTGTGAGATCACTAGAAATTCAAAGTTCGACAGAAAGAACTATTTCTATCCTGATAATCCACAGAACTATCAGATCTCCCAGCTTTACTTCCCAATCTGTCGTAATGGTAAGGTTGAGATCGAAGTAAATGGAGAAAAGAAGTTCGTAAGGATCCATGAGATTCATATGGAAGAGGATGCAGGAAAATTAGTCCA
>DFFQ01000092.1 GCA_002371025.1 Lachnospiraceae bacterium UBA3772
GATGAAAGAATAAATGCCATTGCAGAAAAGCTTGGCATCACACAGCTTTTAAATAAATTCCCTTATCAGCTTTCAGGTGGTGAAAAGCAGAGAGTTGCATCAGCCCGCGCAATAGTAACTGAGCCAAAGCTTATCCTTGCAGACGAGCCAACAGGAGCACTTGATTCAAAGTCATCAAGAATGCTTCTTGAAAGTCTTAGGAAATTAAATGAGACTTTAAATGCAACTATCATCATGGTCACTCATGATTCATTTTCAGCCAGCTATGCAAAGAGAGTTCTTTTTATCAAGGATGGTAAGATATTCAATGAATTAAGAAGAGGCGATATGAGTCGTAAAGACTTCTTTAATCAGATCATTGATGTCATCACACTTCTGGGAGGTGATTTAAGTGACGCTGTTTAAACTTGCCATAAGCAATATCAAAAAGAGTATGAAGGATTTTGCAATTTACTTCATAACACTTTTATTTGGTATCTGCCTGTTCTATGTATTTAATTCTATAGAATCTCAGAGTTCTATGGTTAATCTTTCAAGCTCATCTCAAGATATGGTAAAAATGATCCAGCAGATCATCTCATACTTAAGCGTATTTATAGCATTTGTATTAGGCTTTTTAATCATTTATGCCAGCCGTTTTATGATGAGAAGAAGAAATAAAGAATTTGCACTTTATATGCTCCTTGGAATGGGAAAAAGAAAAGTTTCTTCAATACTTTTTCTTGAGAATTTTATAATCGGTATCTTCTCACTTATCGTGGGAATTCTTACAGGTGTAGGTTTATCTCAGTTAACAAGTGTATTTGTAGCTTATCTTTTTAAAGCAGATCTTACAGGTTATAAATTTGTATTCTCACAGTCAGCTTTCACAAAGACATGTATTTATTTTGCAATCATTTATATGATAGTTATCTTCTTTAACACAATAGCTATCAGCAAATGTAAGCTTATCACACTTCTTCAGTCTAACAGAAGATCTGAAAAGATTAAGAACAGATTTGTATTCCTTAGAGTTATCGGTTTCTTCGTAGGAGTTGCGGTAGTAGGATATGGTTATTATTTAGTTACCGGAGATTATTATGGACTGACTGAAAATAGACTCCTTATTGCAATAGTCTGCGGTATCGTTGGAACATTTATCTTCTTCTGGTCACTTTCAGGAATAATCTTTACAGTATGCAGCAAGAGAAAGAAGTCATATCACAAGGGACTTAATTCATTTGTAATAAGACAGTTCTCAAGTCAGGCCAGCACAAATGTTATATCTATAAGTATCATCTGTATTCTTTTCTTTGTAACAATCTGCTGTCTTGCAAGTGCATTTAATATCAGAAATTCAATGAATAAGAATCTGGATACATGCTGTCCTGCAGATTATCAATTCTCTGTTGATGGTGAAGAATCTTATATAAATGAGATAGACAATCGTCTTGCAGATTTTGATAAGTATAACAAAGATTCAGTTAAGGTATATAACACAAATACCAGAGTTTATTTTTCAGAATCAGGTTTTTCAAGTGAAACCACTGAAGGAGAAATGTTTTTCTATATAGGAAAGATCTTTTCTGAAACAGAATATAATAAGCTGGCTGAGTACTATGGTCAGAAGAAAGTCAGCTTAAGAGAAAATGAATATGCAATAATTAGTAACTATAATGAGGCAAAGCTGTTCTATAAGGATTATCTTCAGAATAAGCCGGTTTTAGATGTAGGTGACAAAGAACTTGTTCCAGGCTTCGATGAAGCGATAGATGGCTTCTATATGCTATCTGAAACTCCAATGTGCTTTGGTATTTTCGTTGTATCAGATGAAGCTGCTGAAGGTCTTGAAAAGACTGGTGTAATTTACACTGCAAGATATTCAAAAGATTATGCTAAAAATGTTGCAGATACAGATAAAGAGGTTAAAGCTCTCTATGCTGAAAAGATCGAAAAATGTATGCCAGAAGAAGGGGATAATTTAAGAGGCATCAGTTATGCTTTTAAAACAGAAATCGCTGAAATGTCAGTTGGTACAGGTGCTATGGCTACATTTATAGCTCTTTATATCGGATTTATCCTTCTTTTATCAGGAGCAGCAATACTTGCTATTAAGGAACTTTCAGAAAGCGTTGATAATAAGAACAGATATCAGATGCTTAGAAAGATTGGCGCAGATGAAAAAATGATCAATCACGCATTATTCAGACAGATAGGATGGTTCTTTGTACTTCCCCTCCTGCTTGCAATCGTTCATTCCATTGCCGGAATGAAATTTAGTACAAAGGTAATGTCAATATTTGGAACTGATGAGATCGGTAATGCAATCCTTATCACAGGGGGAATATTTGCAGTAATTTACGGTATATACTTCCTTATAACTTATTTTACAAGTAAGAGAATGATAAGAGAAAAAATCTAATAAAAAAGGTCGCGGTGTATGCCACGGCCGTTTTTTAAGAGGGGTAAATTTATGTCGATATTAAAACTGGCTATTGGGAATATTAAAAAAAGCATGAAGGATTTTACTATTTATTTTGTAACTCTGCTTTTTGGAATATGCCTTTTTTATATTTTTAATTCTATAGATTCCCAGAGTTCCATGTTAAGACTGAAGGATTCCTCAAGAGTTATTGTGGGAATGCTGATAGAGATACTGTCCTATATCAGTGTATTTATTGCGGTTGTATTAGGTTTCCTTATCGTATATGCCAGCCGGTTTATGATGAAGCGAAGAAACAAAGAATTCGCTATCTATATGCTTCTTGGCATGGGAAAAGGAAAAGTATCTTTGGTCTTATTCGTAGAAAATATTATCATTGGTATATTTTCGTTGGGATTAGGTCTTTTATCAGGTATTGGTTTCTCTCAGATAACAAGTGTATTTGTGGCCTATCTTTTTGAAGCGGATCTTACCGGTTATAAATTTGTATTTTCAATTTATGCATTTAAAAAGACTTTATTTTATTTTGCGATAATCTATGCAGTAGTGATACTTCTTAATACACTTATGATCAGTCACTGCAAGCTTATAACTCTTATTCAGTCAGGTAAAAGATCTGAGAAGATAAGAAATAAGCATATGAGGCTTAAGATATCAGGTTTTATTGCAGGAATAGTAATATTAGGCAGGGCATATTATTTAGCTCTTAATTTATCTGAGAATCTTTCTATGAAAAGACTTCTTCATGCTGTGATCTTGGGCATTGTTGGAACCATAGTTGTGTTCTGGGCAATTTCTGGAATAATACTTACAATTTTTAAGAGAAATAATAAAAAATATTATAAGGGTCTTAATTCATTTGTTATAAGACAGTTTTCAAGTCAGGCCAGCACAAATGTAATATCTATAAGTATAATCTGTATTCTTTTTTTTGTTACCATTTGTTCTTTGTCCAGTGCTTTTAACATCAGAAATACACTTAATAAAAGGCTTGGAAAGTATTGTTCCGGAGACTTTGAGTTCCTTATCGAAGGTAGTGATAATCTGATGGAAAATGCAAAAAAT
>DFFQ01000085.1 GCA_002371025.1 Lachnospiraceae bacterium UBA3772
CTTGACTGTTTATAGTTTGTCACCTAATTTAAATCTATCTCTTTCTTGTTACTTTACCGTTAGCTACTTCATATTCTCCTGCTGAAATATGATAATTCTGTCCAAACATGCTATCCCAATTATCATTTCCATCATTAAAACAGATATCTGCGCCAGCACTGTTGCCAAGATTGATCACGGCCATCCATCTATAACCGTTTTTATCGCTCTTTTCCATCTTTACACCAGGAGCTGCTGTCCATTTACCATTAATGCTGTAATGAATATATGCTTCGTTCCAGGAATTGTTATTATAATAGATTACGGCCTTTCTCTCGATTTCTTCTATCTTACCGTTTTTAATTCCGTAAACTCCGCATCCTACCTGATAGTTCTTCTCACTTAAACTATCCCAGGCTCCATTACCATTATTAAAGCAAATATCTGCGCCAGTATGACCTGAAAGATCAATAGAATACATCCACTTGTATCCTGCCTTATCACTGGCCTTCATCTTACTTCCTGGCACCTCAGTCCATTTACCATCTACTGCATAATGGATATAGGCTGTATCCCATGCATTGTCATAATAGATAACTGCCTGCTTTGTCTTTTTATCAACAATAGTTACTTCAATGATTTTTTCTGCAGTCTGACCTACTCCGTCTTTATATACATACTTAAATAAGTATTTGCCCGGCTTATCAGTATCCTTAAATTCATATCTATAATTTGAATCTGATTTTTCAAGCTCTTTATAAGACTTTCCGTCATCAACGCTATACATAAAGGTTGCCTCAGCATTTCCATCTCCATAAATATCGCCATTCACATATGCTGTAAGAATAAGCACTGAACCTGTTTCATATTCATCTGATGTTGAATAGTCATCCTTGCTATAACAATAAATGCTGCCAATTTCTAATCCGGATACATTTACATTTTCAATGGTACTTCTTACTACTTCTTCTGTCTTAACATCCATTACATCAACAAAGAAAGTATCATTTCCAATAACTAGATCTTCTGCTTTATATGGATATGGCATAAACTCTGTTGGTGTTGCAAAAATCGTACTGGAACCATTAAATTCAGGATTTGATTTGTAATAATACTCTTTTCCATCACATATAAGTCCGAAACGATACTTATAGTTACCGGTTCCATATTTTGCTATTACACTTAAATTTATTGATTCATCTAATCTTATATTCTCATTATCAGACATTGTAAATGAATCTATTTCAAGTGCCTTTTGCTTTTCAATAGTTACAGTCCTTGCCTTAACTGTTTCCTTAGCTCCAAGGGAATCAGCCAATTCAACGTAAATATCGTATTCCCCATCCATTTCCGGAATCCATCTATACGTTGTTCCGTAAGCTTTATTTACATGAATGGTCTCTTTTCCATCAGCGTAATTACCACCAACTACATAAAGATCATTTATATTTACTTTTCCAGTTCCTCCAGCAGTTGTAACATTTAAGTTAACGGTATTATTTACAAATAAGCTTGAAATAACGCAATTAAGTTTGCTTACCTCAGGTCTCTTATTGATCTTAAACACATTATCATAGTAATATTCTTTTCCACCATACATGCAATATGTTCTTATTCTAAAATCTCCAACCTTGTCAGGTGTCCATTTTAATTCTTTTTCTTTTGAATAATCACAAAGATCAGTAACCTTATCATTTTCAACTAATGCAAATTTATATTCCGGATCAACAAGGTCTTTTCCATTTAACTTTGCATTTGTAGTAAGAATTCTTTCAAGTCCTACTGTAGATTCATTTCCCTTAATGTCCCATGCAGTCTTACCATCAATGAAATCTGTAAGTACAGCAACTTTTGATGAATCATCAACCTCTAATTGTTCGATTGATCTCTTATATACATCACCTTTATATTCGATATAAGCATCCTTAAGAATAGTCTTATTCTGAGCCTTATTATCCTGAACCTCAACAGACCATTCATAGTCATCTAATGTATCAATGGTAATGTCATCAACAACATTGTCCAAGTCAAAAGCCATCTCTCCATCCCCTAAAGAAACTGATACTGTATTGATAGAATCATACATATACCATGCAAATCCATTATTTCCCCAGGTTGTTCCATGAGAGTTTGCAATCCTAAAGGCACCTCTTTCTGAGTCTTCTATAGTTCCATTACCATTAATGTCATAGCAGATATCATCATCATAACCTACAATAGTCATTTTGTGGTTTCCATCATCACCAGCCTCATATACTACCTTCTCTCCACCGTGGTACTTATCTGCTGGAATTGTTGCTTCTTTTCTACCATCAAATTTAGTAGAAAATGGAATTACATAACCATCATTAAGATACTGTTTAATTTCTTTAAGATCACTATCATCAGGAGAAGTAATCTGTCCTGGCTGATGAAGCCACTTAAAATCTCTTACCCTATGCTTGGCTGCATTTTCCCAGATATCCTTCTTAGCATACCAGGATACATTAGGTTTTTCTGAACGATATGAAGTGAAATCAGCTAATTTAAGATAAGGAGTACCTTCAGTTTTAAGTATATTAACAAGATGCTCTTCTGAACTTGAACCATTTACATTATTATGCTTTACCTGGCAATACGGAAAAGCAGGCGACATATAATTGTCACTAGTTGCAGTTAAATCATTAGCTCTGCATTATTCATAAGTAAATGCATAATAACATAATGCCCACGCATTACATGAACCAACTTCTTCCTGACTTTTAATTTCTGGAAAATACTTTTCTTTACTATTGTCTACAAACTTTGGAAAATTAGTCACCGTACCAGGTGTAGTATTAGAATCAATACCATTAAGAACGCTGCTGACAGCACATACACCATAAGATGAAGCATAAGAATCATCATATACACTGTCTGTTGTTGTTGCTTCAATCGGACTTTCATTATTACCAGAATCATCAGCCTGGACACTCTTTACCATTCCAGGAGCCATAGATACTGCAATTGAAGCGCTTAAAGCCATTGAAACAAGTCTTCTTTTAAATATGCGATATCTATAAAACATTACACTTTCCCCTTTCTTTTATGTTATTTAACTTCTGAAAAACAACATTTGATATTAACTACCCGCAAAATGGCATTCAAATAAAGACATACAGAAATAAGGAACATTTCCGGAATGCCAAATACAATTATTATTTTTTTTAGCATTGTGAATCACAAATCCCCAATCCACTTCGAAAAGTGGTACAAAAAAACTGACTTTTCCTTAAAGGAACGAACTTTTGTCCAAATGGTTCCAAGAGAAATAAGACATTGTTCATAGACTGTCAGATATACCTTCTTGCGAAAACAAGTTAACATTAAGTCACTTAAAAGTCAATCCAAAAAAAACAAAAGCATCAATATTGATGCTTTTGTTTAAAAATCACATTATTTTTTGATAATATCTGTCATTTCACTTTCTTTTTTTTGTTAAAAAACTGATTCCTCCAAAAATTGCAAGTGCAAGAATGGCAATTCCCCCTAAAACAATAGGTATTACTGGTTTTCTATTATCCTTGATATTTTCAAGTTCTTCAGCGTTGGAAACTTCTTCGGTTTCCACAGTTCCATTGTTTTTCTTATTGCTTTCGGTATTTTCTTCAGTTTTTTTTGTGTTATCGTTATTTAAATCTTCAGTCTTTTTATTATCAGCCTTCTTTTCTTCTGACTTAGTTGTAATTCTTTCTTTTTTCTGATCTGTATTAGATACACTTACTGTATTATCAGGAATAACAGAAGCAACCAGTGTATCTTTAGATTCTACTTCTACTGCTGACTTTGCCTCTTTTTCTACAGGCTGATCATCATTTTTATCGTCCTTTTTTCCATCAGCCTTTCCATCATTACTTCCATCATCCTGCTTTTCTTCTTTGTTATCATCATTATCAGTTATTGCAGGATCCTCAGCCTCAACATATTCATCAATTTTATTTAAATAAAAATCGTCAAAATTGCCCCAGCTGCCGGAAGTACCTCTTACTATCACACCAAGTCTTACCTCAGTATTATCTTCCTTTACAGCAAAATCATCTGCTTTAACATCAACCCAGTTGCGCCAGCCTTTTAATTCTGTGTTCGAACCTTTAGAAATTTCACTGCCAATCATTACATAAGCTCTAACCTGGTCGTTGGAATCACTGTCTCCATATTCCCCTTTCATCTCTCCCTGAACCTTAGCACCAAAACAATACACGCCCTTATTTAGGGTTATAGTCTGATAACCATTCAAAGAAAAATCTTTATCTGACCAGAAATGAAGCACATTAGTTCCTGATTTTGCGTTGCTTTCATCAGTCTTTATAGTTCCATCCTGCTCATTATTAAAACCGCTGATCCTTTCTACTGTCCATCCTTTACCCATTGGGCTTTCCTCAAACTTAGGATTAACCAGCAGGTTTTCTTTTTCAACTGTGATGTAGGTCTTGGTTGTATAAGTGCTGCTTATCTTTTCTTTATCAGAGTTTTCTTCCTCAACTGTAAATGTACCAACAACTTCATATCTTCCGTTTTTATTTACATTTACACTGTTCTTATCATTCCAGGTTACATTTACATTTTTTGTTGTATTATCGTTAAATGTTGCTTTTAAAACCGAAGGAAGTGTATAGCTTTCGCCAAGTTCAATTACCTGCTCTTCCACTTTTTCAACTGAACTAAACTTAAGTGGTGCTTTTGCTCCAGTTCTAAGATAATGATAAGCTTTTAAACTCGATAAAGGATGACCATAAGCATCAAAGAGGGCTTCATTTTCAATAACATCTCCACCCCACCAGATTTTTGCATCTTCCTGGTACTCTCCAGCATATGAAGTTGCCCAGCCAGAGCCATATTTCTGCCACTTTTCCTTGTTTTCAGCAAGTTTTTTCTCATAATCCGGATCATTTTTTTCTATAACACTAACTGGCAGCCAGGCTGGTTCCCAATAGAACATTCCAATTCCAGCCATCGTGCCGTCATTAAGAGTGCCGCAGCTTGTTATACAGTTGGCAACATCACTTATAAGATCCACCTGTCCCTGGGTGCCTACGCTGTAATAATAAGTATTAGCATCACCTTCTGTACGTGAATTGGTATTTCCATCAAATTCTTCAAATGTATATGCATACTGAGTTTCAGCCACCATTACTCTCTTCTGATAAGTTGATGCCACCTGAGAAAGCACACTCTTAAGATTTGATACTGTACCGTGGAAATATGGATAGTATGAAGTAGCAAATACATCATAATCCACATTATTATCTGCTAATTTTTTTGCATAACCTGCATATCTTCCCTGGGTTTCAGGATTAGCAAAATGTAATGCAACTAAAGCATCCGGGGTTACTTCTCTAACAGCCTTACTTCCGGCTTTAAAAAGCCTTACGATATTATCCCAGTTTGTCTCTCCACAAATGTAACCATTTGTTTCATTTCCAACCTGTACCATGCCAACGTTTACGCCAGCATTTTTTAATTGGGTAAGGCTTGTCTTTGTATAGTTATAAATAGCATCTTCTTTTTCAACCAATGAATAAGAAGTCCACTGTTTTGGTACATTCTGTTTTCCAGGATCTGCCCAGAAATCAGAATAATGGAAATCGAT
>DFFQ01000202.1 GCA_002371025.1 Lachnospiraceae bacterium UBA3772
TATTTCCTGAGGCATAAGCTTCTTTGATATCCCCAACTTCACTTGCTGTATATATGAGATTATCAGATATTTTTTTATTTAATTCTTCTTTTCTTTCTGATAGTAATTTATAAGATTCCTCAGAAATTTTATCTGACAGACCATCTATTATCTTATCCTGGGAATCCGACCACTTTGTAAGTGTTTCCTTATCATTATTAACTATTTTTTCTAAATCATCTAAAGAGATATCATCCACTGTATTTGATGCGTCCCCAAAAGATGTATTAAGCAACTCATCAGTAATCTGCATCAGATCTAAATTACTTGATTCAAGTGAAGAAGAATAACTCTCCAGTGTCTTTTGCTGTTCATCATTTATAAGCTTTTCTACGCTTTCTTCTTCGACTTCATAATAAACCCCTATATCTGAATCACTCTTCTTTGCTGAACAACCGCCAAATGTAGTTAATACCATGGCGGATGAAAGAATTATTGAAATATATCTTTTAAATTTAAATTTCATCTTTTTTACTCTTCCCCTTAAGTATAAATATTACAGCTATGGCTGAAATAAACATCATTATCACATATCCCCAAAGATTTACATCTCCCGTTTTAGGAGTGTTCGATTGCTCCGGCGCTTTATCTGTATTATCGTCTGAAACATTACCATCAGATGCCTTGATATGGGTATCCTCTGTTACCGGTTCAACTTTATTTTCAATATCAGGTTTTTTTACCTCCGGATCTATATCTTCAGGAACGTCCGGATTCGCTTCATCTTTTTTTGTCACCTTAAATCCTGCTGAAGAAGTAGCAACTACTTCATTCGCCTTACTCCATGATATTTTCAATATATATCCACCCTCATCAAGATTTTCTGCTGTAAGTTCTGTTTCTATGATATTTACTTCATCTACTTCAACTGCCTGATTATTATCGTAATAAACTTCCTTAATAAAATGATTCTCTGCATCATACAAAGCTATAGATACGTCTGCTTTCTGATTAAACACACCAGCCTCTGTTTCAGCTTTAATATTTACCATTTCATCTTGTTTATACTCTGCCTTATCTGTTGAAATAAGAGTATCCAAATACCCCTCTCTAAGGTCCACTATTCTTTCTTCACTTACATTGTCCTCATTATCTACTGCGTAAATATGAAGATAACTTCCTTCATTTCCTTCTGATAGATCAATATAAGTTGTCAGATTTCCATCTTCATCTGCAGATGTGTAATTAACTATTCTTTCATTATTGGAATCATATTCGATGATGGATTTATCTTCTTTATCGCTGTCATTTATCTTTATCACATATCCCTTTATTCCGGAAATTGCTTCTTCTGTCATGATATTGGATCTGATAGAATTATCATCTTTATCTACATTGGAAAGAGCCTCAATATAATACTGATACTTTGTTCCCTTATCATTTGATCTTATTTTTAGTCCCAATACATTATCCGTTGCAGATTTATATTCAACTTCCGGTATTTCTGGTGCTGCAAGATCATAGAAAGAGCTGTCTTTAGCTGTAGTTACCTGGGATGTTTGATGAAGATAAAAAAGTGTATTTGCAAGAATTTTTCTTTCGTCATCTGTTGCCCATCCCGTAGTATGTCCTGTCTGTATAAGAGCAAAATTATTATTAGTTACAAGATACGAATTAGAATGTGCATTTGTTTCTCCATCCATAAATTGAGTAGCGTTTATAGACATCCACTCTGTACCTTCAAGATTTCCTCCAACATATTGTCCCCATGAATGACAGTTAGGTATGGACATAGTCCCCCTAAGAACCCATGGATAATTTGTGAGTGTTCCATATTTAACAACAGTTGCTCTATTTCCTGGATAAACTCTTGAGTCTGCAATAACTTTTATTCCCAGATCATCCGCAAATTTTGCATAGTAAGTATTATTATTATTTAGACAAACTGTGTCATGCCCGAACAAAACACCTCTTCCTGTATCCACAAATTTTCTAGTTACTTCATAAGCCTTCTTTGATATATCCTTACTATCATTTCCATCACTGGCTCCAAAGAATATAACATCATACTTCCATCTTCCCTGATCATCTAAAAGATACTTTTCTGGATCTGAATTAAAATCATTATGATATACTGAATCAATCTCAAACATCCCCATTCCTGCAGGCGTTTCAGAACCACTTATTGTAGTTGTCATCCAGTCCTTTAAATATGGCTTATAAGGATATACATTCAGGACTTTGATCTTATCTTCTTCATTCCAAATGGATCTTGATACCCAGTCAGTTCCATCATATCTTCTATAAAGCCTGTAATTATATCTTTCTTCACTATTAGATATATTATTCCATCTGAGATCAACAGTTTGCTTTTCATCTGAACTGATATTACTATTTGTGATAAGATCCAACTTTTTCTTACTAAGAGCCTTATAATCTCTGCTTGTTGATCCAACCTCTTTAGAATCCTTATCATATAAAGTCATCTTAATATGATATTTTCCTTCACTATCCGGAATAAATTTTCCTATTTCATCTAATGCAAACTTTTCTTCTCCAGCAACTAAAGTCACTTCATTTTTAAATGAATCTACTACTTTATCATTTAGAGTGATTTCTGTCTCAAGAGTTCCATTAAATGTATCATTTCCACCGTAAACTATCTCTGCACCAACAGAAATTTCCTTATCTTCATCTATATATCCGATAGAATCTGTCAGCCTGATATTCATAAATC
The DNA here is from genome assembly GCA_002371025.1 of Lachnospiraceae bacterium UBA3772. GTDB lineage: Bacteria > Bacillota > Clostridia > Lachnospirales > Lachnospiraceae > Eubacterium_Q. The sequence goes on from DFFQ01000202.1 coordinate 2,717, forward strand.
TTATAGAAAAAGGTTCTATTATACTTTCTATAGGCGCATCAGAAGGTGTTTCTGTTTTTTCAGTTTGTTCTTTATCATCCTCTGTCTTTACAGATTTTTTCTCTAGAACATAGTATTTTTCACTATCCTCAAATAGAAGTTCTTCGTTATATAAGCATTTTACAATTACTGTATATTCACCTGTTTTGCTGCTGTCCACATCAAAACTGTAGGCCTCTCTTTTGTTATACTCTTTCTCCGGAAGCAGAATTTCTTCGTAACTTTCTTCCTTTAAAACCTCACCATCTTTTGATACCTGCACTACCATCAAAAGACTGTTATCCACATTCGTTGAATAATTGATCTGATAACTTATTAAAAATGACGCATCTTCTCCCGTAAATGAATAATGATCACTTAATTCAATAGCAAAATCGTCTATACTTGTTTCTTCATTTCTTGGAAGATTATTCATTGTAATCTGACTGTATTCTGATTCAAACAAAACCTTATCCCCATCCATTATCTGAACGTAGACTTTTATTCCATCATCTGAATTTTCATTGATCACTAATCCACTGATTTTTCCAGTCAGTTTATTATCATTTTTTAAGAAGGTTACTTCCTCAGGTTCACTTTCTGTTATTACCCTTTCACCATTTTTTATAATGGCTTTCATCTCATATTTTGAGTCCATTTTTGCATCAAAATAAACAGTATAGTCAACATCAATATTGTTATCTATACCGTAATAAGCCTGGGACGTATTACTAATAGCAATGCCATAAATATTTATAAGATTATCTGTATCCATATTTCCAAGAACCCAGATAACCAGTGATGTCAAATGAATATCGTTATAAAAACTTCCATCTTCATTTTGTATTTTTTCGAGACTGCTGATGAATTCTTCATAATCATTTAAAGAATTCGCTTCATCCAGTGCCAATGCAATATATAGCTTTTCTTCTAGATTTTCTTCTGTAAAAGACGAGGAATACTTAGGAATAAGTGAAACTCTAACCTTACTTCTCATACCTGATGTAAGATCTGATGTAATATTATTTTCATTCATGAATCTACTGACTGAATATAATGCCATAGCAGTTAATATATCATCTGAAGCAGTATTCTTAGTATAAGAATATGTTCCATCAGAATTCATCTGCCTTGCTATATAATTAACCAGTTGTATGGATCTCTCATCATATTTAAATTTATATACATTTAATGCTTCTAAGACAAGGATTGAATCTAAGATATCACTTTCATATTCATCTGAAAGTCCAAATCCCCCGTCATTATTTTGATTTTTAAAGAGTTCATCCAAAGACTCACTATCTAACTTTGCCATGGATAATCTGGCTTTTAGATCAATATCTGATGTCTTTATATCACCTTTCAACCACTTATTTATTTCATTTTTATCTTTATTGGAATATATTTTTAGAACTGTTGCGGCTTCCAGCCTTGAATTTATAAAAAAAGAACCATTTTCCTTTCCACCATTGGAATATAGATAATCCGCAGATTTTTCTACAATATCTGCTTTTCTTTTACTTAGCGCTTCGGATGCCCTTACCTCCCTGGGAGTTATCCAAACATTAAAACACGCCAAAAATAATGCCACTACTAAAGTGACTGCAACCAACCTACATTTTTTCATTTTATTTTCCCCATAAATAATTAAATTATTGCATACATGGAAACCTTTTGAAAACGTTTCCATTCTATATGCAGGATCATGTTAACACCGCGGATAATCTCTGTCAATTTTCCTTTAGGAAAGAATCCTTAACTGCTTATTTTATGGTCGAAAATGCTTATTTAAGTAGCAATGTTAAGCCAAAATTTCTAGTGACTGTAATGCAAACCTGCCTGCAAGGGTGATGCAGAGGCAAAACTAGCAGTTAAAAGCGAATTTTCATGCGCACCACATAAAAAAATGCGATACAGCAAAATGTATCGCATTTTTTTATCTTATATTTTCTCAGTTCACAATGTAATGTGAACTCATATTATATCTCCTCAACATACCCTACATAATCCAGGGTGTTAAGTTTTCTTATCAGTTCTTTATGTGATGTTTTTGTATCAAAATCAAGATCTACAATTAAGGCCGCATGACTTGGCTGGAGGGTTTTCTCTTTGCTCTTTGTCATACTGCTTAATGTGATACCCTGATCCGCTATCCATTTATTCAGCATTTTTACGCCGCCATTTTTATCTACTTCAATGTAAAGGCTTACATACTTGCTATATTCTTCTACTACCTTACTAAGATTAAGAAGAACCACATTAGATATCATGACTAAGCAAAAACATGTGATTCCTATTATCAGATAACCACCTCCGATGGCCATTCCCATGCAGGCAGTAACCCATAATGTTGCGGCAGTAGTAAGACCTTTGATCTGTTTTCTGCCTGTTACAAGAATTGTTCCGGCTCCGAGAAATCCTATTCCACTTACAACCCCGGCAGGAATTCGGCTTACATCAGCACTAAGCCCCGGCTCCATAGCAAGAAAGATATTAAGTGA
>DFFQ01000056.1 GCA_002371025.1 Lachnospiraceae bacterium UBA3772
TTGATAATTGTAAATTATCGGTTATAGGAGAGGATTCTAATGAGAACATCAAAAGAATATAGAAAGTGCCTCAATATGCAAAAAGGCAAAACCATAGGAATAGTATATATTTTTAGAGGTGAAAACGCATTAGGATATAAACACTATGAGTGCTGGGAAGGAGATGTGATTTCCTCATGGATTCATGCTGTTGAGGAAATAGGTGGATTACCGTTAATTATGGATGCAAGGACATTCTGTGAAAAAGCCATGAATGGCACTCTCCCACATCTTGACTATGTTATTAACTTAAATAATGGTACTTATGACATATCAGTTCTTGGGTTAGTTACTTCAGTCTGTGCTTTTCTAAAATTGCCATGTATTCCGGGTAACACTTTAACAACTGTTACTGGCGAGAATAAACAGATTTCTAATATGCTCGCAGAAATAATCGGAATAAAGATACCAAATAATATGTCAAAAGCCGAAGCAGGGGGTATAGTTCGACCCATCGGATTGGGTAGCAGTATCGGTGTACGACGAATTAAATCATTTGAGGAGACCACTGAAAAACCTGACAATTCTTGTCTTTACCAAGAATTCATTGAAGGATTCGATTTTACCACTCCGTTGCTATATGATCCAATCAGTAGTTCATTGTCTTGCCTGCCAGCTGTTATGTATATACCGGACAGCACTTCACCAGACTGGTTTTTGGGAGAAATCCAAAAAAGAGAACATAGCGGTTATAAAAAAACGTCCGTTCGAATACAAAAAAATCTTTCTGATTTGTATGTTTGTATGGCTCATGTAATAAATGTATCAACTTATTGCAGAATAGACGCACGTTTCCGTTGCAAATCAATTGATGAAGTTCAAGTGGCAGAAAGAAATGGTATTCCGTTTGAAAAAGCATATTTCATGGAGATTAATCCTATGCCAACAATAAAAAATAACATTAATTTCTGTACATCTGTTGAAAACTTAACTGATGAAAGCCCATTTTATTTTGCATATTCAGAATATATGGATTTTCATTATGGTTGCGGAACTTCTATGGGCTTTATATTATCATGTTCAATACAAAGTATCGAAGATGCTATACCCAAATGCTGAAAATCACTGGATTTAGGCCCTCTTGAATAACAAAATCTTCCCTTACACCACTTAAGCTACTTATTCCTGCAGTGGATTTTGGGATTTTTATGTTTATATGAGGATAATGACTATTTATAAAAGCTATTTGTGCCGTTAATGAACCACTTCCTAATATACTTGTAAATGCAGCGTCAATGATTTTTTGAATCGGATATTTTTCTACCAGATAATTCGATATTTTTAAGTTACTTCTTTCGGATATTACAAGTAGATTTACAATATAATTAGCAGCTATAAATGGCAAGAATTCTTCGGATAAATTATATGTAATCAAATCCATCTGTAAGTAAATATCCGACTCTTTTACCTCAACATACTGACACGATCTAGCTATAAGTATATTGTTTTTTAACCCAATTTTCTGTACAATTCGATTTCTTGAGTAATCAATCCCCTTATTAAAATATTTTATTGCCTCGTCAAGCTCTCTTCTGTATAGATAAGCCACCCCAGTATTGTTTAAGAGCATGGACATCCCTACCATTCCCGGAACATCTGCCAAAGCTTGACTCTGCAATTCAAAAAAATCATTCGTATTAACCTTATGTGTATAGAATTGAGAAAGAAGCCGATTATTCCGGCAATTAAGAGCATGATCCAAAATATCATTTTGGGAGAAAATGCTTTCTGCTTTTAACAACATAGTATTTTGCTCATCTCGGGTTGAATTGGGTATCAGAGAGGCGTACCTATACACATGAGCACGTAGAAGATCCATATTTAGATCCTCTGAAATCTGCAAAGCATCTTGTATGTCTTGACCACCATAATCATTACAATATACTTTATAAAGCTTTGCCATTAAAATGAATGCCTTTGCAATACGATCATCATCAGAATTGGGACGCATACTGCTTAATAGAGTATCTATGTCTTTTTTTACGTCCATTCCCTTGTCGTCAACTAATAAGCTGGAGCGTATCCTAAACATATCTGGAGCATATGAGTGTATATAATCGTTTTCTCTCCATTTACCACCTGTAATTATATTTCTGGATGTGCAAGAACATGTACTGAAACATTGTTTTCCATATAGATCTATAAATCCGTCAATATCTTTTGCGCCAGTATTTATTACTTTGTATATAGTCGATTTTCCACCATTTTCTATAAGTTTCGCATTTATACCGTTCGGACACTGGGACAACAGGTCTTTTGCTCTTGCAAGATTGTTATCCCGTAGAATTATTATAATAGCAGGGCATAAAATACTGTCCATATGAAGCGCAACTAATTGTGCAAGATATCTCGGGGATATTTTATTCTCTTCTATGATTATCGGATCAATTACTTTGGGTCCCGCAGCTTGATGCTGATTCAAAGTAAACAATTTACTAAGAATTACTATGGCTTCAACAATTCCACTTTGAGTTTCAGACATCCGTGATGAAAAGATTAGCTTAATTAACGCTCCTGCATCTGGAACATGTACTTGAATATATGCTAGGACACGCATGATCATCTTTTTTAATTGTGAATCTGTTTTAATGAAATGCTCTGTGTTTTGAAACTGCTTAAAATACTCTAGTCCCTGTCCTGTGGCAAATTTTTGTTCGACGACATAGATTGTAAACGCTTCTGCGTGTTCATTAAAATAATTACTTATTTCTTCCAAAATCTACACCTCAGCTCATACTCCAACAATAATAACCGATAATTTACAATTATCAA
>DFFQ01000209.1 GCA_002371025.1 Lachnospiraceae bacterium UBA3772
ATAAAATAAATAAATAAGTTTAATATTTGCAATCAGCTTTTGGGATTCTGGATATAGGCGTCTATTCTTCCCATAATCTTACCAAGATTTTCAATATCCGTTACCAGATTGCCTGTTTCTAAGGAGTGGTTCGAGTCCTTTGTGATGAAAAGTGGAAGATTTAAGTTTTCGCAGTTTTTCACTACTAAGGGGGAATTTATCCAAGGGTCACTTGTGCCATGAAATACGATTCCTGAGGATGGTTGCATATAATTAAAACTTTGTTCAACAGGGGTAAGATATATAAATCTTATTTTTCTGGTAGTGAAGGAACAAAGTATTTTAGAAGCATAGGCTGCTGCAACTGCGGTGCCTATGCTTTTTCCAATTATAAGGATCTCTGTGTCATTAAAATCTACGGAAGCAAGGAGTTTAGCAGCATAATCAAAAGCAATATTAAAGCAAAGCTCCATTTTATCTTTATCACCTTTTACATTGGATGGAAAATCAGAATAATTGATTTCTATTATACTATAACCGTGAGATATAGCTATTTTCTTTGAATAGTAAAGCAGAGGTTTGTCACAGTTATAACCTAAACCAGGAAATATCAAAGCGATTTTTTTAGATTTATCCATTTTAAACTTAACAAGTTCCTTTCATTAAAAAATATTAATGGTGTAAATTTTACAATTAAAATCCATGTTACACCTAAAATTTAGCCCTTTCAACTGAGGACATAGTAACATTGTACTATTATTAATACAATTTAACAAAATGTACGTTATTTTGTACAATTAATTTTGTCTGTTGTGTTGCGAATCTTAATTCAAATGAGTAAACTAGAATGGTTGGTTGAAGTTTTAAGCATTAGGAGTTAGACATGAAAGGTTATATACGTGGACTTAAGGCCGGGGTTCCTATTGCAATTGGATATCTTTCGGTCTCTTTTACATTTGGTATAAAAGCCGTGTCTTTAGGGTTCAAATGGTGGCAGGCTGTCATTATTTCAATGATGGTTGTTACATCAGCCGGTCAGTTTGCCGGCATTCAGATGATGATGACACCGGGCCTGTACTTCGATATGCTGATTTCACAGATAACGATTAATATTCGTTATTCATTTATGTCAGTGTCCATATCTCAGAAAGTTGAAGAAAAGTTCAAAGGGTTTTATAGATGGATCCTGGGTTTTTTTATGACAGATGAGATATTTGCTGTTGCAGCAGCTGAAGATAAAGTAACGAGAAGCTTCTTTGCAGGCCTTTCAACTCTGCCATGGGTTGGATGGAGTGTAGGAACATTATTAGGAGGGCTTCTAGGAGAGGTTCTTCCAAAGGCTGTAATGAATGCATTAGGACTTGCTATATATGGAATGTTTGTAGCAATCGTAGTGCCAGAGGTAAAGAAGGTAAAGAAGGTAGCACTCCCGGTTTTTATCGCCGCAGCCTTAAGTATAATGTTTAAATATGTGCATTTCTTTAAAGGAATATCAGCAGGTATGGCCATTACTGTCAGTGCCATCATAGCTGCTGTTACAGCCGCTGTTATATTCCCGGTAAAAGAAGCAGATGAAGAAGTTGATGAAGAAACTGCAAAGGAGGAAAAGTAATGGATAATAAACAGTTCATTATTTATCTTCTTATATTGTCAGGTTCAACCTATCTTATCAGGGCTCTGCCTTTTGCTCTGGTAAAAAAGAAGATCAAAAACAGATTTATTCAGTCGGTACTTTATTATATTCCATATGCAGTTCTTACTGCTATGACGATACCTGATATATTTACTGCCACAGGATCAATATATTCTGCAATAGCCGGATTTTTCACAGCCATAGTCCTCGCTCTGTTGGGACGTGGGCTTACAACTGTTGCGATACTTTCGTGCATAGTTGTATATCTGACTGAGTTATTGATAAGGATCATTTAATTCATATTTGGAACAAAAAAAATAAAAAACGATTCTTTATAAAATAATGGTGTGAAAAACCACAGAAAAATCATATTTTCTGCTTAATACTTCATTCAAATAGTGCTATCATTAAAAATGTGATTTTATGGGATTAAACTATATCACATAGTGTTTGGGGTACGCATATACATAACTGTAAGAAGGAGAAAGGAAAATGTTTGGTTTCGGACAATTAATCGAAAAACTTAAGAAAGATCCGAAGAAGATCGTATTAACAGAAGGTACAGATTCAAGAATTCTTGAAGCAGCATCAAGATTGCTGGCAAGTAATTTCCTTGAACCAGTTCTTATTGGAAACGAGGCAGAGGTTTACGAGGCTGCAGAAAACTGTGGCTTTAATATAAGGGGAGCAAAGATTATTGATCCTTTAAACTTTCCACAGATAGAGGAAATGATCGATCTCTATTGTGAGCTTAGAAAGAAAAAAGGTGTTACAAGAGAAGAGGCTAGAGAAGTACTCAAAGCAAATAATTATTTTGGTACTATGCTTGTTAAGATGGGATATGCAGATGCACTTCTTGGAGGAGCAACATATTCTACAGCTGATACAGTAAGACCTGCACTTCAGCTTATTAAGACAAGACCTGGAAATACAATTGTTTCATCTTGTTTTATCCTGGTAAGGCCGGGAGCTACAGGTGAGAACGAAGTTCTAGCTATGGGCGATTGTGGTCTGAATATTGATCCATCAGAAGATGAATTGGTTGAGATCGCTGAAGAGACGATCAAGTGTGCCAAGGCATTTGGCGTTGATCCAAAGGTAGCTTTCCTTAGCTATTCAACAAATGGATCTGGAAAGGGCCCAACAGTTGATAAGATGAGAAATGCTGCAAAGCGTACAGCAGCTATTCATCCGGATATTCCAATTGATGGTGAGATGCAGTTCGATGCAGCAGTTTCACCTAAGGTTGCAGCAAAGAAATATCCTGACTCAAATGTAGCAGGACATGCAAATACATTTAT
>DFFQ01000184.1 GCA_002371025.1 Lachnospiraceae bacterium UBA3772
AAGAGCTCTTGCGATACCATGACGGATAGCACCAGCCTGACCTGTGTATCCACCACCGTATACGTTAACTGTTACATCATACTTACCTTCTGTACCAGTTACAGCGAATGGCTGTCTAACGATAACCTTAAGTGTATCAATTCCGAAGTACTCTTCGATATCTCTCTTATTGATTGTGATCTTTCCGTTTCCAGGTGTTACATAAACACGGGCAACACTGCTCTTTCTTCTACCTGTTCCGTAAAATCTTGTAGATTTTGCCATGTCTTCTTCCTCCTAATTAATACTTGATTACAAGTGTTTCTGGTTTCTGAGCCTGATGCTTGTGCTCTGGACCAGCGTAAACAAAAAGCTTCTTAGCCATCTGTCTTCCAAGAGGTCCCTTAGGAAGCATTCCAACAACAGCATGCTCTACAGCAAATGTAGGCTTCTTCTCAAGAGCCTCACGAAGTGTCATAGTCTTAACACCACCGATGTACTCTGAATGTCTGAAATATGTCTTGTCATCAAGCTTAGCGCCTGTAACCTTAATCTTTTCAGCATTTACGATAATTACATAATCACCTGTATCAATATGAGGTGTATAAGTTGGCTTATTCTTACCTCTTAAAACCTTTGCAACTTCGCTTGCAAGACGACCTAATGTCTGTCCTTCAGCGTCAACAACATACCACTTTCTTTCAATAGTAGATGGGCTTGCCATAAAGCTCTTCATAGTGGTCTCCTCCTTAAAATCTAATTCTTTATAATAACAATATATAAGAAACTCAATTCCGGGGCATTGGTTTGAGTAATCTTTTCAGTTGTCACAGACATACATTTTATACCACGTTGTCTGGTGTGTCAATATCATTTTTATGATTTATCTGTGCAGAATTTATGGCTTTGTCATCGCCATCTATATATTGTAGGCCTATCATTGTAAGGCCACAAGCTTCTGCAGTTGGACCTGCCGCCTGCCTGTCACATGCCTCTAACATTTCCTTGATAGACTCCTCTTTTTTTAAGTTCATTCCTACATTCAAAAGACTTCCTGCAATTATCCTCACCATATTATAGAGGAATCCATTTCCCTTTATCCTTATGGTTATAAGACAACCTTCTTTTTCAATATCTATCTTATAAATAGTTCTTACCGTTGACTTTACCGCTGTATTTACCGAACAAAAGCTTTTAAAATCATGCTCTCCCAAAAGATACACAGCTGCCCGTCTCATCTTCTCCACATCTATTGGATAATAACAAAACTTGGTATAAAGCCTCATAGTAGGATTCATAAATTTATCATTCCATATGCGATATTCATAGGTCTTAACTGATCTGCAATGTCTGGGATGAAATTCAGGGCTTACTTCCGTAGATTCTATAACTCTTATATCTAATGGGAGTCTCTGATTAATGGCATATACTATCTTTTCAGCAGGAATCCTGGTTTCTGTATCAAACACGCACACATTTCCAAGAGAATGAACTCCTGAATCTGTTCGGCTTGCCCCTATAACATGGATATCTTCTTTCAGAAGCCTTGATAATTCTCTATTTAGGACTCCTTCTATTGTTTCACCGTTATCCTGCACCTGCCATCCACAATAAGCCGTGCCATCATATGCAACCTTAAGCTTTACCCTTTTCAATTTACTGTCCTCATATCAATATCTGTAAAATAATAACAAGAGCCACATAAACTGCCACTAAAATAGCAGCCAGCCTGTCTCTGTTTTTAAATACCAGTTCATATACTCTGGTCTTTTCTGTATCAGCATCGTAATTTCTTATATCCATAGCATCTGAAAGTTTTCCAGCCTTTGCAATGGATATTCTGAATAATGGACCTACTAAAGGAATAAAATCCCTTATCTTTACAAAGAAGCCCGCTTCACTCATATCCACTCCACGAGAAGCTGCGGCTGTGCGTATCCTGTCCACCTCATTTGAAAGACCTGGCAGGAATCCAAAAGCTATAGCAATTGTCATGGAAAGCTCCTCTGAAAGATGCAGTCCCTGACGCAGAGCATCCAACATATGATATGGTTTAGTGGTCATAGAAAAAACTGTTGACACAGCCATTATCATAATAAGTCTGATACCGAGTAAAAGCGGTGAGATACTCGAAAATGTAACCGCACTTACTACCGTAAAGAATATTATCACTAATAAAAATCCGTGGATGGATTTCAGCATTGAAAATATATTTATCTTAGACAGATATATCACTCCACATCCTACCAGGATTGATAATATCATTGGTGCTATGTTGTTAAAAAAAAGCACCAAAACAATATATAATACTAAGAAATATAACTTTACCCTTGGATCCAGCCTGTGGATTATCGTGTTATTCTTTTTGTATTGTCCCATCACTAAATTCATATATTAATGTCCTGTAATAATTACAGTATGTCCCTTTTCAATATATTCATGGATCATTTCCTGGATCTTCTCAGTTTTTTCTCTGTCTAATCCTGAAAATGGCTCGTCCATAAGAAGAATATCCGGACCCATTGCCAGAATTCCGGCAATAGCTGCGCATCTCTTCTCTCCCCCTGACAATTTAAATGGATCCATGTCCCATTTCATTTTTTCAAGCCCTACCATGTGTAACGCTTCTCTTGCATGCTTTCCTGCATCATCTTTAGTGATACCAATCCTTAAAGGTCCATACATTACATCTAAAAGGACCGTATTTTCAAATAAAGTATCTTCAGGAAACTGTGTTACAAGTCCTGCATTTCTTCTGATAGAATTTATATAATTATATCTGTTTTCTGTATCAATCCCCTGCCATCCGTTTTTACCCTTATTAGGAATCTTATTTCCTTTAACATAGATACTTCCGGTTTTAACCTTTTTAGTACCATTCATAAGTGATAAGATTGTTGTTTTACCACTTCCTGTAGGGCCTGATAGTCTATACAGTCTGCCTCTCTTAAAATCAAAGGAAAAATCAGATAAAATACTATTCCCGGAATAATCAAAGGTTACATTTTCAAATCTTATAAGACTTTCATCAGTAGGATCATCTCCCGGATATTCATAAAGAGTTACATTTTCATTTATAGAATAAATATTAGTACTGTTTCCAAAGAAAACTCCACCCTCATCAGAACTAAGACTTAAACCTTCTTCTTCATCAAGTTCTCCATGTTCTTCAATATTTCCAGCAATACGACCTTTTTTTAGAGTATATATCTTATCAAAAAGATTAAAATAATCGCTGTCATGAGATACTACAATAAGAGTCTGGCCAAATTTTTTAGCAGTTTTCACCGTCCAGCGTACCAGCTCTTCTCTCTCAGCTCTATCCTGCATAGAAAATGGCTCATCTAAAATTATTATCTCTGGCTTCATTGCAAATATAGCCGTAAGATATGCTCTCTGCCTTTCTCCGCCGGATAAATTGGAATAATCCTTATGTCGTGCATGAAAGACATTAAACTTCTTTAAAAGTCCTTCTGTCCTCTTAAGGATAGTATCCCTGTCTAAGCCCAGATTTTCAGGTCCAAAGATCACGTCTCTTCTTACATGTCCGAATACTATTCCGTCCTGAGGATTCTGAAGAGCAATAGAGACCTTTTTATGGATTTTAGGTAAGTCAACCGTATGAAATGGATCCAGACCTTCTATTATTATCTCCCCCATCTTTTCTGGTCTTATAAGTCCCGATAAATATGCTGCAAGCAATGATTTACCGGATCCATTTTTCCCGGTTATACCTACAATCTGACCTCGTTCAATCTCAAGTGAGATCTCACTTCCTGGTATATATTTTAATTGTAAATTTTTAACCTTTATCAATGCGCTCATAGCAAATATTTTAACATAGAACAGGCTGTTTTGCATAGAGATATGATAGATTAATTGCATCTCATTACAAGTACATTTCGCAATATGTACTTAACCTTAGTAAGTCTTCGAGCAAACAAAAAAAAGCAGCAGGTTAAATACCTGCTGCTTTAAAAATCTTAAATTAAACTAACTCAAGAATTACTTCAAGAGCTCCATCACCACGTCTCTGACCGATCTTAACGATTCTTGTGTAACCGCCCTT
>DFFQ01000004.1 GCA_002371025.1 Lachnospiraceae bacterium UBA3772
CTTTCACTTATGCAGATGGCTAAAACTTCAGCAGCAGCTAAGAAGTTCTCAGAAAATGGAGGACTTTACATTGCAGTTGAAACACATCCAACAACAGGTGGTGTAAGCGCCAGCTTCGCAACCCTTGCAGATATTACTCTTGCAGAGCCGGGAGCACTTATTGGATTTGCAGGACCACGTGTTATTGAACAGACAATTGGACAGAAACTTCCAGAAGGATTCCAGAGAGCTGAATATTTACAGGATCATGGATTCATAGATGGAATTGTTAATAGAAATGACATGAGAGATGAGCTTAGCCATATCTTAAGTCTTCATATTAGAAAGAGGAGGCCAACATTATGATCAGAGATATAGATGAAAGAATGATGGCCATCGAAGATGAATTAAGAAGTGATGCTGCATCTTCAATGCCAGAAGGAAAAAAAGAAGTTCTTGAGAAAGAATATACAGAGCTTGCTGAGAAATGTGTAAATCTTACAGCTCATGATAAGGTTTATCTTGCAAGACATAGAAGAAGACCAAAGGTAGATGATTATATCAATGCCTTATTTACAGATCTCTTTATTCAGAGAGGAGATCTTCTTGGTAAGGAAGATCAGTCTATTTTCGGTGGAATAGCTAAATTCCACGGAATACCTGTAACTGTCCTTGGCCATAGAAAAGGTAGAAATATTCAGGAAAGCATGAAGTACAACTTCGGTATGCCTGAACCTGAAGGTTATAGAAAAGCTCTTCGTATGATGAAACAGGCGGAGAAGTTTAACAGACCTATCATTACATTTATTGATACACCAGGTGCTTATCCTGGACTTGAAGCAGAGGAGCATGGACAGAGTAATGCCATTGCTGCAAACTTAGCTGAAATGAGTGCTCTTAAGGTCCCTGTTATTGCAATAGTAACAGGAGAAGGATCTAGTGGTGGTGCTCTTGCTATTGGTGTGGCAAATAAGGTACTTATGCTTGAAAATGCGGTTTATTCAGTTCTTTCACCTGAAGGATTTGCATCTATTCTCTGGAAGGATGCTTCTAAGGCACCTGAAGCATGTGATCTTATGAAGCTTACAGCTGCTGATCTTTATAGGTTTGGAGTTATCGATGAGATAATCGAAGAACCTCTTGGAGGAGCTCATCATAATCCTGACAGAGTTTATAAAGAGATCGAACTTGCTATTATCAAAGAATTTAATAGAGTTAAGCATCTTTCAGGAAATGAGATCGCAAAGCAGCGTTATGAGAAGTTTAGAGATATTGATTCACTTGTAAGGGAAGGTAAATTAAGATGATGATGTTAAATGAAATGCTTGGCATCAAATATCCTGTAATTCAGGGTGGTATGGCCAATATAGCAACAGGTAAATTTGCAGCTGCTGTTTCAAACGCTGGCGGACTTGGACTTATCGGTTCAGGTGGCTGGGATGCTGCAAGAGTTGAAGAAGAAATCCATGATGCAAAGAAAGCAACAGATAAGCCATTTGGTGTAAACCTTATGCTTATGAATCCGGATAAGGAAAATATAGCTGATCTTCTTGTAAGAGAGGGAATCAAGGTTATAACAACTGGTGCAGGTACACCTGGTAAGTTAGTTGATAAGTGGAAGGCTGCAGGAGCTATAGTTATTCCTGTGGTTGCCAGCTGTGCACTTGCAAGAAAAGTTGAGCAGCAGGGCGCAGATGCAGTTATTGCTGAAGGTGGAGAATCAGGCGGACATGTTGGTGATATGACAACAATGGCTCTTGTACCTCAGGTAATTGATTCAGTAAATATTCCGGTTATCGCTGCAGGTGGTATCGCAGATGGAAGACAGATGGCAGCAGCCCTTATGCTTGGAGCAGCAGGTGTTCAGGTAGGAACATGCCTTCTTGTCAGTGAAGAATGCCCAATCCATGAGAATTATAAGGAAGCTCTTATCAAGGCAAGAGATAATTCTACAACAGTTACAGGACGTTCTCTCAATGCGCCTGTACGTATCTTAAAGAATGTTATGGCTCGTGAATATCTTAAGCTTGAAGCACAGGCTGCTTCTCGTGATGAATTAGAGCAGATCACTCTTGGTGGCCTTCGCCGTGCCGTATTTGATGGAGATGTACAGAATGGCTCAGTTATGGCTGGTCAGGTTTGCGGTCAGTTAAAAGAAATAAAGCCTATAGCAGCAATCCTTGAAGAACTTTGCGAAGGCGCTAAGAAAAGACTTGCTGAAGGCCCAAGCATTAAGTTCTAGAGGTGACATGATATAGAGTGATCGTAATATGTCATGATTAAAATATATAAGATAATAAATAAGGAAATATAACAATGAAGATTGGATTTTTATATGCAGGTCAGGGTGCCCAGTATGTAGGTATGGGTAAAGACCTTTATGATACATATCCTACATTTAAGGCTGTTATGGATCAGGCTTCAGAAAATGTAGGCTTTGACGTTAAGTCAATCTGTTTTGATGGACCGGATGAAAAGTTAAATGAAACTCAGTATACACAGCCATGCATGGTAGCATTTGCAGTTGGAGCTACAAAGGTCCTTGCTGAAAATGGAATCAAGCCTGATATGGCAGCGGGTCTTTCTCTTGGAGAATACTCAGCTCTTAATGCAGCGGGTGTTTTTGGAGATGATCAGGTTATCAGCCTTGTAAGATTCAGAGGTGAGTCAATGCAGAATGCTGTTTCAGGAAGAGACTGCAAAATGATCGCAGTTCTTGGACTTGCAGCAGATAAGGTTAGAGAAGGCTGTGCTAAGGTTAAAGAAGAACTCGCTGGTGAAGATTTTAATATTGCAGAACCAGCTAACTTTAACTGTCCTGGACAGATTACTGTATCAGGTGATGCAAAGGCAGTTGATAGAGCAGCAGAAGTAATGAAGGAGCTTGGAGCAAAGCGTGTGCTTCCTGTTAAGGTAAGCGGACCTTTCCATACTTCACTTATGAAGCCAGCTGGAGATAAGCTTCGCGAAAGATTTGCATCAGAGAATTTTGGAGAGATGACTCTTCCAGTAATCTTTAATGCCATCGGTAGAGAGAAAAATGCAGAGGAAGATATCCCTGCTTTATTAGAAAGACAAGTTCAGAGCAGCGTACTTTTCGAAGATACCATTAATTATATGGTAAAGGCAGGGGTAGAGGCATTTGTAGAGATCGGACCAGGAAAGACTCTTTCAAAGTTCGTTCAGAAGACAACAGATGTGCCTTGCTACAATTTTGAAAAGGCAGAAGATATCGCAGAACTCGTAGAGAAACTAAAGTAGGCCTTTAGGATATTTGCTTATTTAAAGCATTAAATATAGTGATAGGAGAAAATAATGGATTTAAAGGGAAAAACAGCAGTAGTAACTGGTGGCAGCCGTGGTATTGGTAGAGCAATCTGTATAAAGCTTGCCAGCCTTGGAGCAAATGTTGTTACCTGCTATGCAAACAGTTCAACAGCTGCTGATGAAACGGTAGCAAAATGTAAGGAATTTGGTGTGGAAGCAGCAGCTGTTAAGGCGGATATTGCTGATCCTGCATCAGGGGCTGCACTTATTGATGAAGCCATGAAGATAAATGGCAGAGTTGATATCCTTGTTAACAATGCAGGTATCACAAGAGATAATATCATGCTTCGTATGAAGGATGAGGAATTTGATGCAGTTATCGATACAAACCTTCGTGGTACATTTTATATGATGAAGGCTGTAACAAAGCCAATGATGAAACAGCGTTACGGTCGTATCGTAAATATCAGCTCAGTAGTTGGTGTTTATGGAAATGCGGGTCAGGTTAATTATTCAGCATCTAAGGCCGGCGTTATCGGCATGACAAAGTCATATGCAAAAGAACTTGGAAGTCGCGGAGTTACATGTAATGCAGTAGCTCCTGGTTTTATCGATACAGATATGACAGCAGTTCTTCCTGAGGATGTAAAGGAAAAGTTAAAGAGCACTATTGCTCTTGGACGTCTTGGAACTCCGGAAGACATTGCAAACGCAGTAGCATTTCTTGCATCAGATGAAGCGTCTTATGTTACAGGTCAGGTGCTTGAAGTATCAGGTGGTATGAATTAATGGACAGCTGCCAATCCGGCAGAGGTTTGTATTATTTAAACGAAAGGGATAACCATGAAAAGAAGAGTAGTTATTACAGGAATGGGTACTATCAATCCTCTTGGATATGATGTAGAAGAAACATGGAAGAATATTAAAGCAGGCGTTTGTGGTATTGATGAGATAAAGTCAGTTGATACAACAAATTTCAAATTAAAGATCGCCGGTGAAGTTAAGGATTATGAGCCAGAGAAATTCCTTGATAAGAAGGAAGCTCGTAAGATGGACAGATATACACAGTTTGCAACAATCGCTGCAAGACAGGCATTTAAGGATTCAGGTCTTGATATGACTAAGGAAGATCCTTATCGTTGTGGAACTATCATTTCAAGTGGTATCGGTGGACTTCAGACCATCGAATCTGAGCACTCAAGAGGTTTAGAGAAGGGATTTGAGAAGATTTCTCCTTTCTTTATTCCAATGTCAATCTCAAATATGGCTGCTGGTCAGATCGCTATTGAGACAGGTTTTAAGGGAGTATGCGAAAGTATAGTAACTGCCTGTGCCAGTGGTAATAATGCTATCGGTGAGTCATTCCGTAACATTAGAGATGGTTACTCAGATGTAATGATGGCTGGTGGAGCTGAGGCTTGTATCTGTGATATGGGTATCGGCGGATTTACAGTTATGAAAGCCCTTAATTTATCAAATGATAAAGAGAGAGCTTCAATCCCATTTGACGCTGACAGAGCTGGTTTTGTAATGGGTGAAGGAGCAGGTATCCTTATCCTTGAAGAGTTAGAGCATGCTAAGGCACGTGGTGCTA
>DFFQ01000180.1 GCA_002371025.1 Lachnospiraceae bacterium UBA3772
TATTCTTTTTTCTAAGCATCTTATAGGTAAATGAAGCAGGAGCCTTATCTAATATATTAAATAAGATCTTCTTTAATTTTTTTCCTTCTTCATTTCTAGAGATTATTATTTCTTTCATAATTTATAAGCCAAGAGTAAGCAGCTTCTTTGCAATTTCCAAATCCTGTTTTTTCTGAGAATCCTTTGGTGAATTAAGTCTTTCAATTTCCTTCTCGAATTTTTCAAAACTATCTACTACACAGACTCTTGGTTTAAGTCCTTCCTCGTAACATTTTTTAAGATAATCAGTATACTTTTTTTCCTTACCGGAAAGATCATTAACATACGCAATGATATTATTATTATAAACTGTAAGACATGGATAAAATAAAAGTCCCTCACTGTCCGTTACAGAAATATCATAAGCCATGATAAAGCCATGTTTCTCACTAAGTTCATCAGCTATCTTATGTTCTTTATCATTTAAAGGCTTCGCTTTAATGATAAGAAGATAATTAACAAAATTTCTTGCAAATGGAATACTCATAATACAGGCAATTATGATAAGCCAGGTCTTTCTTGTATTAAAAATAAGAAGGCTTACCAAAACATCGCTTAAGATAAGCGAAAATATCACAAACATTAATAATATCTGTCTATTCTTATAACGCCTTGCATATCCATATTCTCCTTTATCAAGATCTAACAGTTTTCTCATTACATCATTCTCCATCCTGGAAGATATTTATTCTTTAATGTATTATTCTTCAGCTTTCCAAATCCAAGAGGATATGAATCTATACATATAAGGACCCATCCGTCTCTTACATTATCTTCCTTAGTAATTTCAAGAGTCTCACCCTTAAGATATTTAAGAACTCTGTCATCATCTAATGACAATTTAAGACTGTTATTAAATGAGGACGAATCAAGAGTCATAGCAAGAGCCTGTGAAGGCTCAAATCTGTTCTTCTTTTGCTCTCCCATAAGAAGTCCGCATCTAAGAGTACGAAGCCCCTTAACATCCGGGAAGTCTTTATCAATAAAAATCAGCTTATCATTCTTTAACACAAACCGGGATCTGTCATATGATATGCTGATATGAGATAAAAATTCCTCTATTTCTGGAGATAGTTTAGGTGCCTTTATCATCATATCTGAAACAAGGGCAGATGTATTAAAAGATGAATCACTTTCTTCTAAAGTCTTTTTTCTTATAAGAGCTGCATAATGACCTTCACCTTTGATCTTATGAGGATACAGATGTACAGTTTTTGAAAGATCAGGATTATCAGTATTACCCCAATCAGGTCGTCCCTTTACAAATCCATCGTAATAAGGACAATCCACTATCTCAAGAGAAGGATCAAGAGAAAGAAGATATTCTACACTCTGTTCATCCTCAAGAGGCGCAAAAGTACAGGTAGAATAAAGTATCATTCCACCTGGTTTAATCATCTTTACAACTTCATTTAAAATCGATATCTGTATATTTTTAAATAATTCATTACCGTTCTGTTCCCAGGCATTTATCATGGACTGAGACTTTCTAAACATTCCTTCACCGGAACAAGGAGCGTCTATTATTATCTTATCGAAATAACATCCAAAATGCTTTGACAAATTCTCCGGACTTTCACAAGTAATAAGAGAATTTGTTGAACCAAAAACTTCTAAATTCTTAAGGAGTGCTTTGGCACGGGATGCGCTGATATCATTTGATACAAGAAGCCCTTCTCCCTTCAAGCGGCACATGATCTCAGTGGATTTTCCTCCAGGAGCTGCACAGATATCCAGCACCTTATCTCCCGGGACAATTGGAAGAGTTGCAGCCGGAAATGTAGCAGAAGGTTCCTGAAGATAATATAAACCTGCATAATAATAAGGATGTTTTGAAGGCTGACAAGCCTTATCATCATAATAAAATCCATTTGGACACCATGGTACTGGACTAAGTTCAAATGGAGATATCTTTAAAAAGTCTTCAACTGAGATTTTCTTTGTATTTACACGCAGTGCGTGCTGCATTGGGCATTGTAATGCTTCTTCATAAGCCTTAAAATCTTCTTTTCCCCAAAGCTTTGTCATATTATCAATAAATAACTGTGGTAATTTCATATATTTTCCAATCTAAAATTTAATCAAAATAATCTGCATCTGAAGATGTATGAACAAACTGAGTATCAGGTTTTACTCTTGATAAAAGAATATTATATTCCTTTAAAAATTCCTCATTATCAGGATAGTTATTATGAAGAGCTGATATTTTTTCAAACGCAGTTTCATAATCCTTTTCCTTCTCGTAACATACAGCATCATTAAACTGTAAAAGGTCAGTATAAAGACCGTCAGGACATGATAATCCTGTCTCTATATATTTCTTTGCAGATTCTATATCATTTTTTTCAAGATAATAAGCTGAAAGAAGGTAAGATGTATATGTAGTTGGCTGCTCCTTGCCCAGATAAGCCTCTATCGCTTCTTTCATTTTATCTAAATCATTATTTTTTTCATAAATAGATGCAAGATAAAGATACATCTTTGTATTGCCGGATTCAGCGAATTTCTGAAGCTTATCTACATCCGCATCAGTATATCCAAATCTGTCATCAGTTGTATCCATAAGAGTTTTTGACAGATCCAAGAGTCCATTAAGAGCATCCTTATTTAAATACTTCTTATCACTTTTCTCAAGTTCCTGATATATAGCATAAGCATCACTATATCTATTAAGTCTCATATAAGAAGCGGCCATATAATACTTTGAATCAAGATCAAGCTTTTCATCAAACCACTGTTTTTCTTTTAAAGCTTTGTCAAAATAATTAAGGGCATCGTCATATTTTCCTGCTTTAAATGATTCAACTCCTGCATTTCTATACTTCTTTTTATCAGACGATGAAAAAATGATAAAAATACATATTATCCCCATTATGATCAGGGTGAATATTGTATAAAATAATAATAATCTTCTTTCTCTATATCTTCTATCTGTCATCATATATAATCACTCTCTTATATTATATTAAACACCACAATAATGTTATCACAGTAAGTGAAAATAAAAAAGGACAATATTGAAAAATCAATACTGTCCTTAGAGAAATTATATGAAAATGAAAGTTTTATGCATTTTTTTGTTCTTCGTTATAAGCCTGTGCAAATCTCCATGAATCCTTACACATTCTCTCAAGATCATACTGAGCTTCCCAGCCAAGTTCCTCTTTAGCCTTAGCAGGATTTGCATAACACATAGCAATATCGCCAGGTCTTCTAGGCTTGATAGAATAAGGTATTGTAAGGTCATTTGCCTTTTCAAAAGCATGAACAATGTCAAGCACGCTGTATCCGATACCAGTACCAAGGTTATAAATATTAACGCCTGTAGTACTTGTAGCCTTATCAACAGCATTTACATGTCCCTTAGCAAGGTCTACAACGTGGATATAATCTCTTACACCTGTTCC
>DFFQ01000189.1 GCA_002371025.1 Lachnospiraceae bacterium UBA3772
TTCTTTAAGAAGGTTATGAGTAAAGCAAAGTTCTGGCAAATGATAGGCAGAGGTACAAGACTTTGTCCAGGGTTAATAGATGGAGAAGATAAATCAAAATTCTATATATTCGATTTTTGCGGTAATTTTGAATTCTTCCGTATGGGAGAAGGACGTCCAACAGCAAATATGATGGCGTTGCAAGGTGCCATTTTCAATCTGGAATTCCAGATGGCTTATAAGCTTCAGGATATAAATTATCAGTATGACAGATTGATTGAATATAGAAAACATCTGGTTGAAATAATGACTGGAAAGGTAAGAGAACTTAATAAAGAAAATTTTGCTGTAAGACAGCATGTTAAATATGTTGATCTTTATTCTTCAGAAGATAATTATCAGTCTTTATCTTATGAAGATACTTTATTAGTAAAAGAAGAGTTAGCACCGCTAATTTTGCCTGATGCAGATGAGGCAACAGCGGTTCGTTTTGATGCGCTTATTTATGGCATGGAACTTGCACAGCTGGCCGGTCGAAAATATGGAAGGTTAAAGTCTGATCTTTTAAAGAAAGTTAACGCTGTTGCAGGAGTTGCAAATATTCCTCAGATTCTTGCTCAGAAGGAATTGATTGATAAGATACTTAATACGGATTATGTGGATCGAGCTGGTATAGATGATTTTGAGCATATCAGAGAAAATCTAAGAGATTTAATGAAATACATTCCGCATAAGCAGGTTATATATATTACTGATTATAACGAAGAAATTCTTGATTCTACATGGAATGAAGCTGAATTAGAGAATGATGATCTGGCAAATTATAAGGCTAAGGCTGAGCATTATGTTCGTCAGCATCAGGATAATATAGTCATTGCAAAGTTAAAGTCTAATCAACCTCTTACTCAGACAGATATTGAGTCTCTCGAAAAGATTCTCTGGTCAGAGGTAGGAACTAAAGAAGATTATGAAAAGGAATATGGAGAGAAGCCATTAGGTGCATTTGTAAGAAGTATTGTTGGATTAGATATGAACGCAGCAAAGGAAGCTTTCTCTAAATTCAGTTCAATTTTAGACACTAGACAGATGTACTTTGTAAACCAGATTATTGAGTATATCGTCCAGAATGGTATGATGACTGATTTTTCTGTATTGCAGGAATCACCATTTACAGATCAGGGAAGCGTTGTTGATATATTTACAGATCTTTCACTGTGGATGTCGATAAAGAAGGTTATTGACGATATTAATGCTAATGCAGTGGCGTAAGGGAGAAGTAATAAAGAGGTTAAAAGTTTAAGATGTTTAAAGAGTATGACCAATCAATGTTTCAAGAACTAAAGAAACAGCATAATATAATGGCGTTGGTAGGAAATGGATTTGACATTTCAGTTTTATATAAATATAAAAATGACATAAAACTTAAAGGAAAAACAACTTCATATAAAGATTTCTATGAGTATATAACGTATTTTAACCTTACATCGGATCAAAATATTTTATATAGAAAAATGAAAAATGACCGTGCAGAAGGGAAAGAGAATTGGAGTGACTTTGAAAATTCTCTTCGTGAATTAGTATTAGAAAATAAAAATCCAATAAAAACATTAGAAAGGGATGTTGATGAGTTTCAGAATCTTTTTGCAAGGTTTTTAAATGAATTGGTCGATTTAGATTTCCTTTATAAATTTAATGATGAGGTTAAGGAAAATAAATGGGCAAATCAAACATTGGCTCATTTTTTAGAAGATTTAAATGAAACTGCTACTAGTTTTGCTACTAATACGGATCATTATCATTTATTTAATTTTGTATTTTTTAATTTCAATTATACATTTTTATTAGATAATTATTTATATCTTGATAAGTTTCAATTTGATCCACATGTATTTAAAAATGCAGATAGAAATTTTAGCTTCTATCCCAATATGGGACCATCTAATAACCCGACTGTATGGTCCTCATATGTATTATGTAATGTTATTCATCCTCATGGTATTCAAAATATACCAAGATCAATGCTGTTTGGAATAGATATACCTAATTATGATAGGGGACAAGATTTAGAGAAGAGACTGATTAAATCATACTGGGCGCAGTATGACGTTAAGTATAAATCATATATTGATCAAGCTGAATTATTTATTATATTTGGAATGTCGCTTGGAAAAACAGATGCTTGGTGGATGGATGCAATTTATGATTCTTTATTAATTAACCGAGGTACAGAGTTGATAATTTATATGTTTGGAAACAGTGATAAGGAAAGTATAAAGGATTTATTCTTATCGTCGTGTATAAGACATGAAAATAATTCAGTAGATAATAAAAAAATTGTTAGGAATAAGATCCATGTAGTCACATTTACAGATAATACAACAAACTTTTTGGGATTAAAAGAATTAGCATAGTTATTATGTGAAAGGGACTTATATATGGAAAATATTATATCTTTAATAACGGCGATAATTTCCTTAGTTGTAACAATTTTTATCGGAATATATCAAATTAAGCAAAGTGAAAGAATGGCTAAATTTGAAAAAAGACAGGATGAGAGGGATGAAAAGAGGTTTAAAGAAGAAGTAGATTCTAAAGTGGTGCAGTTTGTTACAAAGTATCATCAAAAAATAGGTTTATTGCCTTTATGTTTGATGGCTACGTTGTATGATAGATATAGACCATACAACAGGGAAATGTATCTTGAATTTAATGCATTATCTGATACAGTTCAGGATGCTATTTTAGAATCTCAAGGACTGAAAATTCCTAGATTTAAAGAAAATTTTTATGGTCATTGCCTTAAATTACTAAATGATTATTTGAATAAGAATTTTAAATCAGATATAAATTTTGGGTTATATGAAGGTGGAAAATATCTGTTTCAGGCCATAGAAAAATATGGTTCTAAAAAAACTGAATACGAAAGAATAAGTGATAAAATATCTGATGTTATTTACTATAATACTGATGACAAAAAGAGAATAGATGGATTATTTTATGAGGTTAGGGATTTACCATGTGAAAAATTATGTGATGCTATGGTCATTATTATGTATTGGGTAGCATATAACTCAGATGATAACAGTGAATCAGAAAATTATAAATCATGGATTCCTCCTTATGGAGAAGAAAGAATAGATACTATGGAGGACATGTTTTTAATGTTATTATTGGTTACGTATCTGAAGTTAGGATTGAAGTAATTTTAAGATAATATGTGGATTATATTTTAAAGGTTGGGAAAGCATAATGAAAAAAGAAACAATAGATAGAATCAGGAATTTTACAACAGATAGGGACTGGGACAAGTTCCATAGTCCTGCTAATCTGGCGAAATCCATTTCCATTGAGGCAAATGAGCTTCTGGAATGCTTTCAGTGGAGCGATGAGGATTATGATTTAGAGCATGTTAAAGAGGAACTGGCGGATGTTCTTGTTTATTGCAGGA
>DFFQ01000109.1 GCA_002371025.1 Lachnospiraceae bacterium UBA3772
AATTATTGCAATAGCCAACCAGAAAGGTGGCGTTGGAAAAACAACTACATCGATAAACCTTGCTGCTTGTTTGGCAGAAAAGGGTATGAAAGTTCTTGCCATAGATATGGATCCACAGGGAAATATGACAAGTGGATTAGGAATAGATAAGAACAATCTGGAATATTCTATCTATGATACTATGTGTGGAAATTGTAATCTTGGAGAAAGTATGATCATTGATGTATATAAGAATTTAAATCTTATTCCATCAAGTAGAGAACTGGCCGGAGCAGAAGTTGATTTTCTGGATGTAGAAGGAAAACAATATATATTAAAAAATCTCGTTAAGAATTTAAGAAAAAAATTCGACTTTATAATTATTGATTGTCCACCTGCTTTAGGAATATTAACAATTAATGCAATGACAGCAGCAGATACTGTTATAGTACCAATACAATGTGAATTCTATGCATTAGACGGATTAACTCAGTTAATGTATACTATTGAACTTATAAAGAAACAGCTAAATAAAACTCTTGAAGTTGAAGGTGTTGTATTCACAATGTATGATTCAAGGACAAATCTATCAGAACAGGTAGTACAGAATGTAAAAGAAAATCTTGATTCATTAATTTATAACACAGTAGTTCCAAGAAATGTTAGACTTGCTGAAGCACCAAGTTTTGGCCAGCCAATAAATATATATGATTCAAGAAGTGCAGGAGCTTATGCTTATAGAGAACTTGCAGAAGAAGTTATAAATAATAAACTGTTTTTAAAATAGTAAGTAATAGTCACTAAATGTTAGTAACTAAGCAAAAAAGTTGATAACTTTTATACTTACCAACAAAATCTACATATAAATAGATAGTTATAAACATATTACAGGTGGATTTTAGTGGATTTTGTTGATTACTTAATAGTATTATCAACATAATTAACAGAAAATTGTTGATAACACCACACTTATCAACAATTATGTAAATCAACCGACTATAATTTTAAAAATAGTTTACATAAAAGAATTAAGAAGAAGAGGAAAGATGATGGCTACAAAAAGAGGACTTGGTAGAGGAATTAGTGAACTGATACCGACAGGCGAATCCAAGACAAAAAACACTTCTAAGAAAACAACAGATAAAGAAGTTAAAGTAGTTGAGAAGGTTGTTGAAAAAGTAATTGAAAAACCAACAGAACAGAAATTAAAAATTACTGATATAGAACCAAATAAAGATCAGCCAAGAAAAAATTTTGATGAAGACGCTTTAAATGAGCTTTCAGATTCAATTAAAAAATATGGCGTTATAGAACCAGTAGTAGTAGTAAAGAAAAATAAACATTATGAGATTATTGCCGGTGAAAGAAGATGGAGAGCAGCAAGACTTGCAGGCCTTAAAGAAATACCAGTAATTATAAGAGATTATAATCAGCAACAGCAGGTTGAAATAGCCCTGATAGAAAATCTTCAGAGAGAAAACTTAAATCCAATCGAAGAAGCTCATGCATATCAGAGGCTTATAGATGAATTTGATCTTAAACAGGATGAAGTTGCAGAAAAAGTATCAAAAGGAAGAACTACAATTACTAATTCTCTTCGACTTCTTAAACTTTGTGAGAAAGTACAACAAATGCTTGTTAATGAAATGATCTCCACAGGTCATGCAAGATCACTTATAGCAATAGAAGATCCTGATGTACAGTATGAAACAGCCATAACTGTTTTTGATAGAAAAATGTCTGTAAGAGATACAGAAAAATTAGTAAAGAGTGTACTTAAGATTTTAAGTGGTGAAAAAAGTGAAGAAAAAAAACCTGAAGTAAAGGATCTTACACCTATCTATAAAGATATTGAAGAAAAATTAAAAAATGTACTTGGTACAAAAGCTGTTATAAAAACAAAAGATAATAAAAAAGGAAAGATTGAAATTGATTATTATTCACAGGACGATCTTGAAAGAATACTTGATTTAATTTACGGGCAAAGATAAAGGAGACATATGATTCTTACAACGAAAGTTTTTGGAATAAGTATTGAAGCAATAGTCGTTATACAATTTCTTCTTATTATAATACTTGGCATTGCTTTATTTTTTACATATAAACATACAATTTTTATAAGTAGAAAATACTACGCTTTAATGAAAGGTAAAAAGGCAAGGGATTTAGAACAGACTATACTTACTCGTTTCAAAGAAATGGACAAAGTTAAAGCAAATGAAAGAAAGATTACCAAAGAACATAAAAAATTCAAGGGACATCTTGATTCCTGTTATAATAAAATGGGACTAGTTAAATATAATGCTTTAAATGACAAAACAGGAGATTTAAGTTTTTCTCTATGTTTATTAAATGATGAAGACTCTGGTATTGTACTTAATACAATGCATACAAATCAGGGATGTTATGTATATGCCAAAGAAATTATCAAAGGCGAATCGTATATAGCAATTTCATCAGAAGAAAAAGAAGCTATAAAGAAAGCAATCAATTCAAATAATACTATTAAATCAATAATAGAAGATGAGCCTGAAGAAACATTTGAAATAAACTAATTTAAATGTATAATAAATAAAGATATCAATTATTAAGGAGAACAAACAATGTTAGACATTAAATTCTTAAGAGAAAATCCGGATATAGTTAAAGAAAATATAAAGAAAAAATTTGAAGATGCTAAACTTCCTCTTGTTGATGAAGTTATTAGTCTTGATATAGAAAGACGTGAGATTCAGGCTGAAGCTGATAGTTTAAGAGCTGATAAGAATAAGATTTCAAAAGAAATCGGTGCACTTATGGCTCAGGGTAAAAAAGAAGAAGCAGAAGAAATAAAGAAAAAAGTTGCTGAATTCTCACAGAGATTAAAAGAGCTTGAAGAAAAAGCTCCAGCAGTAGATGAAGAGATTAAAAAGAGAATGATGATAATTCCTAATATCATTGATCCTTCAGTTCCAATTGGTAAGGATGATTCAGAAAATGTAGAAGTACAAAAGTATGGTGATCCTGTTGTTCCTGATTTTGAGATTCCATATCATACAGATATTATGGAAAGATTTGCTGGTATTGATCTTGATAGTGCAAGAAAAGTTGCTGGTACAGGTTTCTATTACCTTATGGGTGATATTGCAAGACTTCATTCAGCAATGACAGCATATGCAAGAGATTTCATGATTGAAAAAGGATTCACATATGTTATCCCTCCATTTATGATCAGAAGTGCTGTAGTTGACGGCGTTATGAGTTTTGATGAAATGGATTCAATGATGTATAAGATTGAAGGTGAAGATCTTTATCTTATTGGAACAAGTGAGCACTCAATGATTGGACGTTTTATTGATTCAATCGTTGATGAAAATACACTTCCTCTTACACTTACAAGTTATTCACCATGTTTTAGAAAAGAAAAAGGTTCACATGGTCTTGAAGAAAGAGGAGTATACAGAATCCATCAGTTTGAAAAACAGGAAATGATCGTAGTTTGTAAGCCGGAAGAATCAATGGATTGGTTTAATAAACTCTGGAGTTATACTGTAGAACTTTTCAGATCACTTGATGTTCCAGTTAGAACACTTGAATGTTGTTCAGGTGACTTAGCAGATCTTAAAGTTAAATCTCTTGACGTTGAAGCTTGGTCTCCAAGACAGAAAAAATACTTTGAAGTTGGCAGCTGCTCTAACTTAGGTGATGCTCAGGCTAGAAGACTTAAGATAAGAGTAAAGGGTGAAGATGGAAATAAATATCTTGCGCATACTCTTAATAATACAGTTGTAGCTCCACCAAGAATGCTTATCGCTTTCCTTGAAAACAACTTAAATGCTGACGGATCAGTTAATATCCCTGTTGCACTTCGTCCATACATGGGTGGAAAAGAAAAGTTAGTTCCTACAAAATAAAAAAATTCAGCAGCTTATAGATTAATTCTATAAGCTGCATACTTTTATCAGGAGATTTTAATGCATAAATATCTTAGAGCTATTGGATTTAGCAATATAAAAACTACAGATCAGCTCTTTAATATGGAAAGAGAAGTCATAAGGGACTGTGACAGAAGAGATTATGCGTCAAAATCTCTTCAGATCTCTACAGTACAAATTGAAAAAGATTATGGTGACGAGATTGGACTCAGTGTAGTTGGTGAAACAAGAGCTGATAACAGATTTGTTCCAGAACATTTATTTCCATTTATAAGACCAGGAAGTTATATTAAGTCTGAACCTGTAAGAGTTATTCCTCATAATGATAAGGAAGCATATTCCGGATTAATTGAAGATATCAATATGACTACAATATTTTATGTTCAAAACATATCTGAATATGTACGTCTTTCATATAATAATAAAGATATGCCAATTAATGCAGTTTGTTTTTCAGGACTGTCTCTTCAGGGATCAATCTTAATACCTCTCCAAAAAACAGAAGAGGAATTAATTGATGAAAAAAACTCCTTAAGAGAAACAAACAATCTTCTTCGTAAAGCAAGAAATGGTGATGAAGAAGCAGTAAATCAGCTTATCATTAAAGATATAGATATTAAAAATGATATTATGAAGAGAGTTCAAAATGAAGATATACTTTCTATAGTAGATTCTTCTCTTATTCCTTATGGAGTAGATTGTGAAAATTATGAAATTCTCGGTAATATCATTGATGTTAAAACTGTAATCAATTCAGATACAAAAGAAGAGATTTATGTTCTTGATGTTATTGCAAATGGTTATATCATTCGAATAGCTATCAATAAAAAAGATCTTATAGGAGTACCTTCTATTGGAAGAAGATTTAAAGGAAGTATCTGGTTACAGGGATATCTTCTTTTGTAATAGGACTGTTTAATTAATATTAAAACTTGACATTATCTAATAATATATATAAAATTACATTTGCGTTTAAATGTATGTTTCTGTAGCTCAGCAGGATAGAGCGTCCGCCTCCTAAGCGGAAGGTCGTGCGTTCGAATCGCATCAGGAACATTAAAAAAACTCCGCAATTGAACTAAATTGTTCTTTTGCGGAGTTTTTTTATTAATTAATCTTCAACAGTTGTTGACTTAAATCCACCTGTAAAACTCATATCTTCTGTTATATCAACAGGAGTAGCATATGACTTTTCTTTAGCTGCTTCAGCCTCCTTAGCCATTTCAAGATATGATTTTGTTTCTGTTTCATCTGTTTCTGCATAATCATAAGCTGGCTTCTTTACTGGTACTTCTTTAACTTCAACAGTTTTCTTATTTGTATACTTCTTTGATCCCTTGAAGTCATTTTTCTTAAGATAAACAACAACTTTTCTATATGGCTCTTCACCTTCAGACTTTGTTGCTACGAATTTATCATTCTGTAATGTTGAATGAATGATTCTTCTTTCATAAGGATTCATAGGTTCAAGAGTGAATGAACGTCTTGATTTCTTAACCTTAAATGCAATATTCTTAGCAAGGTTTTCAAGTGTCTCTTTACGTCTTGATCTGTAATTTTCTGTATCAAGTTTGATACGAATATATGTCTCTGAATTCTTATTAACAAAGAGACTTATAAGATACTGAAGTGAATCGAGTGTCTGTCCACGCTTACCGATTAAAATTCCCATATCAGGACCCTCAACATCGATATCCATTACTTCATTCTCTTTATCATATTCAACAGTAATATCAGCTTCAATCTGCATTGCATCAAAAAGCTTCTTAAGATAATCTTTAGTATTGCTAACTATATCATTCTTTACCTTAGCATTTATAACTGCAGGCTTAGAACCGATACCTAAGAAACCTGAGCTTCCTTTATCTATTGTTTCATATTCAATAGAATCTTTAGAAACACCAAATTCCTTTGCAGCTTCTTCTAAAGCTTCTTCAATGGACTTTGCTTTAAATTTCTTAAATTCCATTATTTATTATCTCCTTTTTCATTGTACTGCTTCAAGGCATTTGCCTTAGCTGCAATACTACCAGGCTTATACTTAACATTCTTTGTTGAAGCTTCATTATCTTTATATGAAGTACTTGAAGAATAATTCTTAAGTCTGGCTCCACCATACTTATTCATTCCTTTAGAATTTTCTGATGCTTCCTGGCTGTCACTCTGACCATATGCAGCTTCCTGCATTTTATCAAGGAAAGACTTCTTAGGCTTACCACCATTTTTTTCAAGTTCTTTCTTATATTTAAGATCAGCTTTTTCTTTAGCCTTTGCAACTATCTCTGCCATATCTGCTCTGTCATAATAAGCATTAATGATAACAGTTGTTACAAATGCGATAAATCCACCTACTGCCCAGTAAAGACCAAGACCAGCTGGAACACTTACTGTAATGAAGAATGAGAACAGTGACATAACATACATCATTGTCTTCATAGACTTCATCTGAGCTTCCTGCTGTGCATCGCCAGTTGTTGGAGCTGCAGGCATAACTTTCATACTAAGGAACTGGAATACAAATGAAGCAATAGGAATTATAAGTGCCCATGTAAGAGCAAATCCAGGAGCTTCTGAAAGGTTAATGCCAAGAATAAAATCATTAGCACGGTTAATTCCGGCTGAACTATTTGCAATAGCATTACCTACGCCACTTCCAAATAAAGATGAAAGACTTTCAAGCTGTGATGAGTTACATTTTCCAAGAATATCAATTACATAATTTGTTGCCTGTGAAGAACAAGCATCTGTAGGAGTAGCAGCAGCTGAAAAATACTTAACAGCTTCTGTAGCTCTTGCAAATGACTTACTGTTTGCAGCTACAAATTCAGTAAACTTTGCTGCCCAACCATCACTGCTTGTAATTGCAGCAGCAATAGGGGTATAAAGAGCTTTAATCTTACCAATATAAGCTGGTAAATTAAGCATTACATAATAAAGTGACATCATAATAGGAAACTGAATAAATGATGTTAAGCATCCTGATGTCATCTTGATTCCGTATTTTTTCTGAAGCTCAGAAGTTTCTCTCTGCTGAGCTAACATTGATTCCTGATCCTTCTTACCTTTATACTTCTTCTGGATCTTTTTAAATTCAGGCTGAAGATACTGCTGAATCTTAGAAGATCTTGTAGATTTAAAGTTAAGAGGCATCATAGCAACACGCACAAGAATCGTAAATACTATAATACTTAAGGCAATTGTTTCAACACCCATCATGTTGAAAAGATTGTACATAGCATTAATAATAACACCCATTAACCATGTAAGTGGTGATAAAATGCCTTTATGCTGTGTTAATAACATATTTTTCTCCTCTATGGAACAGGATCATACCCACCTTTATTAAATGGATTGCATCTCAGAATTCTCTTAATAGTAAGAAACGTACCTTTAAAAAATCCATATTTTTCATATGCTTCAATAGCATATTGTGAACAGGTAGGTGTAAAGATGCATGTTCCATGTCCCTTTAAGGGTGATAAATGCTTCTGATAAAATCTGATTAAATAAATACAAATTTTTTTCAATATCTCACCTCTCTATTAATAAGTGGTGCAGACCAAGCAAATGGAGAAATGCACTTTCAATTTCATGAAAGTTCTTCCCCTTTGCTGATCCTCTGGCTACTACTACAATATCATAACCAGATTTAATATCTTCTTTATTTAATCTATAGCTTTCTCTCAGAAGTCTAACTAGCCTGTGTCTTACAACACTATTGCCAACCTTCTTACTTACAGAAAACCCGATTCTACTGTATCCTAATTCGTTGGCACAAAGATACATCACTAAATATTTGTTGGCATACGAAATTTTGTGGTTATAAACCCTGCCAAATTCTCTGTAAGTTTTAAGTGAATTAATGTTTTTCACTTTTCCTCCTGCTTTAGAACTTAAGCTGAAAGAACCTTTCTACCCTTTGCTCTTCTAGCTGAAAGAACTTTACGTCCGTTAGCTGTTGCCATTCTCTTTCTGAAACCATGAACTTTAGATCTTGATCTCTTCTTTGGCTGAAATGTCATCTTCATAGTAGTTTTAACTTCCTTTCTTCTTATTTAATTATCCATAAAGACAATCTAGAATATTTTATTGAAAAAACAAGTAAAAGTCAAGCAAATAAGCATATTTCAATGTTACTAAAATTAACAGAAAATTTTTTTATTTTTCTAATTTACATAAAGTTATCAACAATTTGTCGATAAGCTGTTGATAACTGTTTATAACTCTGTTTATAATTTTTTCATAAATATAATTTTTGGCGTATTTAAAGCGTTTTTAAGGTTTATAAATTATTAACAATGATAAAAATTGAATTTACATAATAAAAATGGCTTAAAAAGGCATTTAACTTGTTATCCGACATATTTTGTAGTATACTTTTAACGTATGTTTTTATGCACTTTTTTAGAAAATTATAAAGGAACCTTGGTAAAATGAAGCAGTTAATCGAAGAAAAATGGGAAGAGATATTAAATTATCTTGTGGATGAATTTGATGTATCAAAAATCATCATTGATACATGGATCAGATCCTTAAGTGTTTTTGATGTAGAAGATAAACTTATATATTTTTATGTAGATGAAACACTCGGAGATAGCTGCATAAATTACTTAAAGAAAAAAGGTTATGATGGTTATTTACTCACAGCCATTAGATCTACTCTTAATGATCCTGATATAAATATCATTATCTCAAGAAAAAATGATATTGTTAAATCTACTTCTAATGGAGAAGGTAGTGATGTATCAGCTGAAGCCAGATATAAGAGAGCTTTAAAGGCCAGTAATTTAAAACCTGAATATACATTTGAAAATTTCATTGTTGGTGACAGTAATAAACATGCATATGCTACCTGCGTAGCTGTTGCTGATCTTCCAGCTCAGGATAATTTTAATCCTTTATTTATATATGGTGGTTCAGGACTTGGTAAGACTCATCTTATTCAGTCTATTGCTCACTATATTCTTAAAAATGATCCTGATTCCAGAGTTTTATATGTTTCATCTGAAAAGTTTACAAATGAAATCATTAAAGCTATTCATAATAATAAGACTGAAGAATTCCGTAATAAGTATCGTGAAGTTGATGTACTTATAATAGATGATATTCAGGAACTCATTGGACGTGAAAGTACTCAGAATGAGTTTTTTAATACATTTAATTATCTGTATGATTCTAATAAACAGATCATTCTTTCATCAGATAGACCACCTAAAGAAATCAAAGCTTTAGATGAAAGATTACGTTCAAGATTTGAGTGGGGTGTTCCTATTGATATCCATGCTCCAGACTATGAAACACGTATGGCTATCCTTAGAGCCAAGAAGGAGCTTTATAACTTTAAGGATATTGATGAAAACATCTTAACCTACATAGCTCATAATGTTGTATCAAATGTAAGAGAACTTGAAGGTGCTCTTAATAAGATAAATATATATTCAAAACTTAATGATGGTGAACCTATCACTTTAGATCTTGCAAAGGAAGCTCTTAAGGATCTTATTTCAAAGGATAATACTGTTTCTATAACACCAGAACTTATCCTTAATATAGTATCCGATCATATGAACATTTCTGTAGCAGATATTCAATCTACTAAGAGAAGTCAGGATATAGCTATAGCAAGACAGCTTGTTATGTACCTTTCAAGACAGTTTACAGATAAGACTTTACAGACCATTGGTGATGCTGTAGGTGGAAAGAATCATGCTACTGTTGTAAGCGGTATCAACCGAATAGAAAAGAAGATTTCAGAAGATGAAGGCTTCAAATCAATAGTAGAAGTATTAATTAAGAAGATTGACCCTAAGAAATAAACAAAATTATCACTTATCAACATTATTTTGTGGATAAGCTGTTATTTTGTGGTTAATTTACTTTTTATAACTTGTTAATTGTTATTTGAGAATTTTTTCTGAAATTTTCATGAATAATTTTTAAACAAACAATAAAGAGTAATTTTGATTCATTTCAACATGGTTAAGCAACATAAAAAAACCTTGTAGAATATAGCTTTAAAGCACATATAAACATATCAACAGTGCCTATTACTATTACTACGAAATATATATATATAATTTATTAACGGATTCGTCACACGCAAAGGAGAAATTACAATGAACATTAAATGTAAAAAAGATGATCTTCTTTCAGGTATTAATATTGTTTCTAAAGCAGTAGCTTCAAAAACATCTTTACCTATACTGGAATGTATTATGGTAGAAGCTATGAATGGAAAGATAAGACTTATTGCCAATAATATAGAACTTGGTATTGAAACATATATAGAAGGAACAACAATTGAAGAAGGAAAAGCTGCATTTGAAGCAAAGATTTTTTCAGATATTATAAGAAAGCTCCCTCAGAGTGATATATCTATAGAGACTGATAGCGATTATAAAGCCAAGATAGTATGTGAGAAATCTAAATTTACTATTCCATATCATGCAGGAGATGATTTTCCATATCTTCAGCAGATTGAAAAGGATCATTCTATAAGAATATCTCAGTTTTCACTTCGTGAAATTATAAGACAGACTATCTTTTCAATTTCAGATAATGAAAATACCAAGCTTATGACTGGTGAATCATTTGAAGTTAAGAATAATGAACTTATAGTTGTTTCACTTGATGGACATAGAATCTCAAGAAGAAAGATTGCCTTAAAGGGTGAAAATTCTGATATGAAGGTTGTAGTGCCAGGTAAATCACTTATTGAACTTAGTAAGATCATAAGTGGTGACAGCGATAATGAAGTAGCAATTTATTTCTCAGATAATCACATGTTATTTGAGTTTGACAATACCAGAGTAGTTACAAGACTTATTGAAGGTGAATATTTTAAGATTTCACAGATGATGGCTATCAATAATGACCTTAAGGTTACTGTTAACCGTAAGGAACTTATGGGTTGTATCGATAGAGCTACTCTTCTTATTCAGGAAACAGATAAGAAGCCTATTATAGTAAGTGTTAAGAATGATAATAATATGTATGTAAGACTTGATACTAATATGGGTTCTCTTAATGAAGAGTTAGAGATAAAGAAAGAAGGAAATGAGATAATCATTGGTTTTAATCCAAGATTCTTAATGGATGCTCTTCGTGTAATAGATGATGAAGAGATAGATATTTATCTTAATGATTCAAAGAGTCCATGCTTTATCAAGGATAGTGAAGAAAATTATATCTATATAGTACTTCCTATCAATATAAATGTAGCTGCATACTAAAGAAAGAGTGTATATATGAAAGAAATTGAAATTAGAGATGAATTTATAAAGCTTGGCCAGGCCCTTAAACTTGCTGGACTTGTGGATTCTGGTATTGATGCTAAGGCTGTTATACTCGAAGGAAAAGTTAAAGTTAATGGAGAGGTTGATTTAAGAAGAGGTAAGAAGCTTTATAAAGGTGATACATTTTCTTATAATGGCGAAGAAGTAATCGTTAAATAAATATGCATGTAACTTCACTTTCTTTAAATAATTATAGAAATTACGAATATTTAAATCTTGATTTTAGCAGGAATATAAATATTTTGTATGGTGATAATGCTCAGGGAAAGACTAATATATTAGAGGCAATTTATGTTGCATCAACTACCAAGTCTCATAGAATGGCCAGAGATAAAGAGCTTATCAGATTTGGATGTGATGAAGCACATATTAGACTTAATGTTTCTAAACATGATATTAATTCAAAGATTGATATGCATTTAAGAAAAGGAAAGTCAAAGGTTGTAAGTATAGACGGTGTGTCTATAAAGCGTTCTTCGGAACTTTTTGGTCTTATCAATATCATTTTCTTTTCACCAGAGGATCTTTCAATCATAAAGAATGGTCCTTCTGAAAGAAGAAGATTTATGGATATGGAAATGTGCCAGTTAAGCCGTATATATTATAGTGATCTGTCTGAGTATAATAAGGTACTTCAACAGAGAAATAATCTCTTAAAAGATATCAATTATAATAATTCTTTACTTGATACGCTGGATGTATGGGATATGCAGCTGATTAAGTTTGGATCCAGGATAATAAGAGAACGTCGCAATTTTGTAGCTATGTTAAATGAGATAATAATTGATATTCATAGAGATATTACTGGAAATAAAGAAGATATAATTCTTTCTTATGATTCAAGTACAGATGAGGAAAGATTTGAGAAAGATTTAATAGATAAAAGAAATACTGACCTTAAGAGTGGAATGACGAATGTAGGTCCACATCGAGATGATATAGGAATATATATAAATGATGTGGATGTAAGAACTTATGGTTCTCAAGGTCAGCAGCGTACTGCGGCTTTATCACTAAAGTTAGCAGAGATAGAACTTGTTAAGAAGATAACTGAAGATAATCCTGTTCTTTTGCTTGATGATGTAATGTCAGAGCTTGATTCAAAGAGAAGGGATGCACTTCTTGATGAGATAAAAAATATACAGACTATTATCACATGTACAGGTTATGACGACTTTATAAAAGAACGCATAACCATGGACAAAATATATAGAGTTGATAAAGGAACAGTAGTTTAGGAGGAAAAAAATGTCAGAGAATGAAAACTATGGAGCCGACCAGATACAGATTCTGGAAGGACTCGAAGCAGTTCGTAAGAGACCTGGTATGTACATTGGTAGTACATCTTCTCGTGGTCTTCATCATCTTGTTTATGAAATTGTTG
>DFFQ01000132.1 GCA_002371025.1 Lachnospiraceae bacterium UBA3772
TTGATCTTTACGTGAAAAACAGGAGGAGCATATTCTGTATGATAAGTGTGATCATGTGTGTGTATAATGGGGAAGCTTATGTAGAAAAAGCCATAAGAAGCATATGTAATCAGACTTATAAGGATTTTGAATTCATTATTATTGATGATGGCTCAACTGATAATTCATTAAATATTATAAAAGAGTATATGAAGAATGATTCCAGAATAGTGCTTGTCACTAATAAGCATGAGGGGATAGTTCATTCCGCAAATTTGGGAATAAGTAAAGCTCGAGGCGAATACATTGCCAGAATGGATTCAGATGATCTCGCTCATCCTTTACGTTTTGAAATGGAACTTAATGTTTTAGAAAAAAACCCAAAAATTGGTGTTGTTTCGACCCAGGGATTTTATGTATATAATTATGAGAAAATCAAATTTATAAACCGGTCTATTCATTCTGATGAAATAGCATTTAGCTTAATATCTAATAATAAAATAATTAATTCATCAACTATTTTTCGGAAAGAACTTATACATAACAAAGCATATAGTCATGAGTTTAACTTGATGGAGGATTATCATTTTTGGGTTTCTCTTATAGGGGAAACACAATTCTATACAATCCCTATTCCACTTGTTCTTAGAAATAAACGTTCAGATAGTGTTACGGGATTTTACCGTGATAATATTAGTGAGGTACTCTTACAGACCAAGAGGATTCAGACACTTGCTTTACAAAAGAATAGCATAAAACCTCCACTATACCTTGACTCTTTTTCAAGTATTACGAGACGCTTATACTCAAATAATACAAGTATAGACGAGGCGATTAAATCATATCTGTTTATCCTAAAACAGATGCCTTCAAAATATAGAAAGATCTTAAGAACAGATTTTTATGAAAGTATGTTTATTTATATTAGAATGAATAAACAAGTAATACATTTCAATGAGTTGCGATTTGTAATAATAATCAAATGTGTATTCTTTGAAATACTGAGTAATTTGTATTCGAGAATTAAAGTACGAGCATTTTTTAAATATTTAAAAGATTTCAAGGAGATTGAATAAATGACGAATAAAGAAGAATATCAATTCTTGCGTGAAGAAATAATTTATGACACTACTGCTGTCCAAAACTATCGTAACCTTATGTACACTATCGTTGCTGCTATATATGCATTTGCTTTTACACAATCGGAACCTTTAATCTTTCTGATCCCAATAAGTGTTATACTGCCAATTTTTAAAATATGTATGGGAAGAAGATCTTCAATGTGTAAAATTGGCGCTTACTTGCTTGTTTTTTTAGAAGCAGATGATTCTGTATTTAATTGGGAAACACGCTTACATAAATACGACAACGTATATTCAAAAGATATCAAGAAATCAATAATATCACCTTATACAGTAAGTGTACTTGTAAGTGTGGCTTTATGTATTATTCGAATAGATTTTAAGTATTTTTCTTCACCGGAGAATATCATTCGATTGGGAATATGTGCCGTTGTCGGAATTGTTAGCTTAATTATCATAAGTAAGGGACAAGTTAATTATATCGAAGTAAAGGAAAAGTATATAAAACAGTGGGAGTATATAAAAGAACAAGAGAGTGAAATAGAGGGTTCCGCGACGAGTTGAGATTGCCACCTACTGTAAAAAATACCGCAAATTATTATCTCCACATGTAGAGATCAGGGGCAGAAATAGCCATGTAGTATAACAGAAACTGGCGTAACTTTGATACCTAAAGACAGTATTATTTTACGATCATTTATTGATAAAATTGGTCAAAAGACTAATAACCGGAACTTTATTAAGGGGGGTAATGATATACGCTAGGACAAAGGATAACTTAATACAAGCGATGGATTATATGGATTATCATCCAGAAGCAAGTTATTCTAAAGTAATGTGGTATTTATATGAGCTTGTATAAAAGTGGGTGTTTGGTTATATCAAGAATAGAAAATCCCATACGGTATAACACGAAATCGCTACAGCTTTCCAAAGCTCCAACAGCATCCAAACCGAAAATCCGAGCTCATCACTTCGTAAGCGTAAAATAGCCAGTGTCTTTTAGAGAAGCCGATAAGTCTGATACCCTTGAAGGAATACTTAATATCAAGGAGGTCGTCAGATGGATTCAGGAGTTTATAACATACGCTTAGCCAGATGGCAGAAACTGATTTATGAGGCGAACACCAGCGGCATGAAAAAAGTAGATTGGTGCCGAATGCACGGGATCACGACAAAACAGTTCTATTATTGGCAGAAAAAAGTAAGGGCCCTGGCACTGGATGAGATCAAGCCGGACGGGGGGAATGAAGAGCGGGATGCTCTTCCTCCGGGGCAGCCCCCGGCATTTCTGGAATTGAGACCGCCGGCCGAGACCCTGTGTGAACCAGTCGACAACTGCGGTATCCAGATCCATGAGAAATCTTCCGCGGCCCCCCTGACACTGCAGTTCAAGGATTGTCAGATGCTGATCACGGAGAACGTTTCAGAAGCCATGCTCCGCATGGCCGTAAGGGTGATCAGGGATGCTTAAGGAAGCGGCAGGGATCCAAAAGGTAGTACTCAAAACCGGGCGCACGGATCTCCGGCGCGGGATCGATGGCCTGAAAGCTATCATCCTGTTGAATGGCATGGATCCCCTGGAGAAAGGGACGCTGTATCTGTTCTGCGGACGCAGGAATGACCGGATCCGTTGTTTGACTTATGAAGGGTTATCCGCAGACTTTTGTTATCCGCACATTTTTAGACTAATAAGGAAAACAAGAAGTCTTAATGACATGTACTTTGTAAAATGTGCGGATAACACTTTCTACCGCAGGCCGCAGAGGCGTGCAAGTTCGTCTTCATCGTCCGGCCATTCAGGCTCCTCGTTTCCCGATGAGATGACACCTGTCCCTTTTTCCATTGCCGCCCGCTTCTGTTCCAATGATGGAAATGCATAATGATCCCTGGTCGTCTGGATATTGGCATGCCCCATAGCCACGGCGATCGCCTCGATCGGGACCCCGTCGCGGTACAGCCCTGTCCCACGCGTCCTGCGCAGCA
>DFFQ01000239.1 GCA_002371025.1 Lachnospiraceae bacterium UBA3772
ATCCTCTTTGTATCTAACGCACTTTTTTAAATGAATTAATAATCTACCAACAACTTTTTTTATAAAACCCCTGTTTTCAAATTAATATACCTCGTATAATACCATATAGATATATTATATTTATTCCGTGAATGCTTCTTTTAACTTTTTTTCTGTTACAGGAATAGTCAAAAAAACAGCTAATATTGTTATTACAGATAAACCTCCACCTACATAGCCAATCAAATTCGTATCTTTACCATATAAAATTAGCATCACTATTATGTTTATAATAGTCATTATAACTCCTGATTTAAGCAATACACCACCAGCTGTCTTATGAGCCAAGTTCCAAGATTCTATATTTGCCATTGATCTCTTGGTTCTATATCCAAACCCTTTATTTATTTTTTTAGGCGGATTCTTTATAAAGAGCCCCCCAAAAAAAATCAATAAAACTGAAATAATCATATTACTGATAAACATAAACCACCAAAACATAATTATACCTCCTTATTTAATTACATATAAAATAACTATCATCTTATAAGGGTTTTATCACTTTATAGTATATTCTTATTATATTATTGATAGAAAATCTCATTTTTTACTACCATTCTCAATATTTACTATATGATTTACAAAAAGCGAGTATAATACAACAGATTTTTCTGATGATACTCTTTTTTTAATACACATTCGCATTCAAACCCAAGTTTTTTTAATCTTTCAACAAAAACTTTGGAGTTTTCATCCTCAATCAACATAAATCTTATTTTATTTATTGGAAAGACTAACCTTGTTGTATTTATCAGATAATTGAAAATTTTATTAATTTCCATTTTCTTCTCTTCACTATTTAATGACTCGCTTATAAAAAGATTTGTTACCGTAATAACACCTTGATTTCGTATTCCATCGCTTGATACAGACATATAACAAAGAATATTACCAAACTTATCTTTTGTAAATGAAGCATACTCTCTATTTTGCATAACCCTATACCTCATTAATTCTGGTAAATAATATTCTTCGTTAGGGTTAGCACAAAAAATATAATCTTTATTTTTTAAACAACTTGCTATGAATTTTGAAACTGCACAGTAACTTTCATCTCCAACCATTTCAATTAATTCATTATTTTTATTTTTCGAAGTTTCAAATTCAATCATCCCATACACTTCAAACAAATCAAATATTGCTTTCATATCTTTATGTAATGTTTTTTCATCTATATCATAGATGTTAAGCATTCTATTAAATACATCCTCTGTATCATTATATAACGGTATTAAATCCATAACTTCTTTTGCTACTTCATTTATGAAAACCTGAATATTATTCTTCTCAGTAACCAATAAAAAGTAGCCTTTCTTTTCTTCTCTTATAAATTTAAAAACATCTTTTTTATAACTGTATTTCATTTTTACCTCACTATGCTATTATTGGTATATTGTAATATTCTCCAGAATATGGTTTCGGATCAAGATTATTAATATCATATATATTTTTTATGTTTTCAACATAATTAACGACCTTTGAATTAGCCCATATACTATTATATCCTTTGTCCCAATATTCTCTTAATGGGTGTAATCTTACATTTCCAACCACAATAGGAATATATGTAGATATAGTTAGATTCCCATTTGCCTTTACTTCCATTTGCATTGTCGGGATATTATCTTTACCATTTTTTACAAATCTCATATAATGATCTAGTGGATCTCCCCATTCAATTTTCATTCCTAACGGCTCATAATATTCCTTAGCCTTTAAAATGTTAAGTTGAAGAAGATAATAATCATTAGCATTCAAAAGTAAAAAGTCCATTTCACTCCCTCTACCCATTGGAATAAGAGGCATAATTCTAACTTCATCAACCCCTAAATCAAAACATAATTTTACATATTGATCTATAGAATTTATATTCATCTTATTAGGAGTTAACGCTGTCATAACTCTCAAATTAGCGTTTTTAGCGTTTTTGATAGATTCTATTGCTTTCTCAAACGCACCTGGTACTCCCCTTAATGTGTCATGTTGCATACTATTCGCACCATCTAAACTTATTTGAAGGGTCCCCAATCCTGATGCTTTTATTTCCTTCAAAATATCAAGGTTAAAATTAGAACCATTTGAGACCATATTTACTTCTGATCCTTTAGAAACTCCAATCTTAATCAAATCCAAATAATTTTTTCTTAAAGTAGGTTCACCACCACAAAAACACATCGATATTGGCCTCAAGTCTACCGCTTGCCTCACAACATCTTCAAGTTCTTCATCATTCAGCTCATTTTCTATTCCCTTACCACTATTATTGTAACAATGTCTACATCTATAATTACATTTATTGGTAAAATCAATTGCAATCATTAATGGAGCATTTAGATTTTGATAACATTTAAAAATACTGTTATTCATACTTCGAGCCATATATATCTCCTAAAATAAATTTTAAACATATCATTAATAAAAACCTTCTTATCTTAATTTATTTTTTTATAAATACACAATAAATACGATAAAAAGGCTATAAAAATCTCTTATTTTTTTGTGACAACATTTACACTTGTTCCGACATTAACAACCCATGCCCCATTGACTATCGCTACTGCATTAACAGCAACTGTTGTATACCCAGCAAGTGCAACAAGCGCAGCAACTGCGGCTCCTACTACAACTATAAATCCTCCACCATTTGCTTCCATTAATTCATCATCTGTCATATCGACAAATTCTGGCTTGTTATAAGTTTTTTTCATATAAACCTTCCTTTTAAAAATATATTTACACATATTTAAAAAAGCAGTATACTGAACCCGGTACTTTTTTTAAAAAGTGCATACTTAAACTAGGACTCTGTTGATTTTCGCGAATTACTGCAGAGTCCTTTTATTATATAAAGTAGCAAAAAACTACAATATATCATATTAACTTATTATGTTTGGGTATTATTAGAAAATCACACAAGATTCATAAAGCTTTAGACTCAAAGCTCTATATTCTTATATTTTGAAAAATTTGTCCCAAACATTTTTCACAAAACATATTATAAAAAAAAAATAAAAGTCAATAGGTTAAATGCATAACCTAACTACTAAATTGTCCTGTATTATCTAACCCAAATAAGATAATAGCATTTTTTTATTCAACTTGAACTTTTTCGGTATAAACTGCTAAAAATAAGGAATGAACAGCAAAAAAAGAGAAGTCACCAGCTAAGTGCCAATGCTTCTCTTTTTTATTAACTGACTTTTTTCAGTATTATTTTATTATGAGACAGATTTACTCTTCCTCAGTCTTATCTGCAGCACTGATATCAATGCAAAGTTCCTCTAACTGAACTGGGTCAACCACATTTGGTGCATCAGTCATAAGATCTGAAGCATCCTTAACCTTAGGGAAGGCCATAACGTCACGGATAGTATCAGCCTTAGTCATAAGCATAAGGAGTCTGTCGAGACCATATGCAAGACCTGCGTGAGGAGGTACACCATACTTAAATGCTGTAAGAAGGAAGCCGAACTTATCATTTGCCTCTTCCTCAGTAAGACCGATAGTCTTAAACATAAGTTCCTGGATGTCATCCTGATGGATACGGACTGAACCACCACCAATTTCAACGCCATTAAGAACAATATCATATGCCTTTGCACGTACTGCTCCCGGATCAGAATCGATCTTTTCAATATCCTCTTCCATAGGCATTGTAAATGGATGATGCATAGCTACAAATCTATTCTCATCTTCGTTCCACTCAAGAAGTGGGAACTCTGTGATCCATACAAATCTATATTCATCCTTGAAACTGAAGTCAAATTCTTTCTTTGCTTTATCATAGATACCATATACATCAGCT
Source organism: Lachnospiraceae bacterium UBA3772 (assembly GCA_002371025.1). Taxonomy (GTDB): domain Bacteria; phylum Bacillota; class Clostridia; order Lachnospirales; family Lachnospiraceae; genus Eubacterium_Q. Next base: position 3,845 of record DFFQ01000239.1, read on the forward strand.
ATATGATTTCTGAGAGCGCCAAGAGTTTCAACTGTAAGTTTCCACTTAGGGCTGGCAATAATGAGAACAAGATCTCCAGCCTTAGCACCTGCGGCATTCTTTATCGCTTCAAGTTCTTCCGGTTTCATAAACTTGGCAAATGAACACTTCTCTTCGCCTTCTTCAGGAATTGAGATATATGCAAGGCCGTTTACTCCATAACCCTTAACGAAATCTGTAAGAGCATCTATCTTCTTTCTTGCAAGTCCGCCAAGACCCTTAGCTGTGATACATCTGACTGAACCACCTGCTGCGATAGCACCTGTGAATACTGAAAAATCACAGTTACGAACTACGTCATCAAGATCAGTGATATGCATATCATATCTAAGATCCGGCTTATCAGAACCGTACTGGTTCATAGCTGTGTGCCATGTCATTCTTTCGATTGGAAGGGCAACATCTACGCCGATAGCCTCTTTAAAAATATTCTTTAAAAGCCTTTCATTTACATCTAAAACATCATCAATATCTACAAATGAAAGTTCCATATCAACCTGTGTAAATTCAGGCTGACGGTCAGCTCTTAAATCTTCATCTCTGAAACATTTTGCAATCTGGAAATATCTGTCATAACCTGAGCACATAAGAAGCTGCTTAAAGAGCTGTGGTGACTGTGGAAGTGCGTAGAAATTTCCTGGATGGATACGGCTTGGTACAAGGTAGTCACGGGCACCTTCTGGTGTTGACTTACAAAGCATAGGTGTCTCTATCTCAAGGAAGCCTTCATCTGTCATAAATTTTCTGATTGCAGCAGTAACCTTTGAACGAAGCATGATCTTCTTCTGCAGCTCAGGTCTTCTTAAGTCAAGGAATCTATACTTAAGTCTGATATCTTCCTTAGTCTTGATTCCATCTTCTACTGGGAATGGAGGTGTATCTGCCTCTGAAAGGATTCTTAAAGCAGTTGCCACAATCTCAATATCACCAGTAGCAAGGTTTGTATTTACAGCACCTGCACGGGCATTAACCTTACCTGTTACTGCGATAACAAATTCACTTCTAAGGCGGGCTGCCTTCTCAAATACTTCTGTTCCTGCAGTAGCTTCTTCGAATACTATCTGAAGAATACCGCTTCTATCTCTAAGATCAGTGAAGATGATTCCACCTTTGTTACGGCTTCTCTGTACCCAGCCCATAACTGTAACTTCTTCACCTATATTTTTATTTGATACTTCTGTACATCTGTGGGTTCTATGCAAACCCTTCATTGATTCAGCCATGACTGATTCCTCCAAATAACTTGTATATAATAACTTGAGACGAATTAAAAATGAATCATATCACACACCAATGATATCTGCAATACCATCAAATGTTACTTCACTTTCTTCGCCTGTTTCCATATTCTTTAAACGGCATTTTCCTGATGCAACTTCATCTTCACCGACAATAACTGAGAATCTGGAATTAAGCTTATTCGCATATTTCATCTGAGCTTTAACACTTCTTCCAAGGCAGTCTGTTTCAACTGAAAATCCCTTCATACGAAGATCATAGATTGTCTTATATGCAGCTGTTCTTGCACCATCTCCCATGATACCTACAAAGAGATCAATGCTTTCATCCTTAACTAAATCAATTCCTTCTTTTTCAAGGAAATAAAGGATTCTTTCGATACCCATACCAAAACCAACTGAAGGAGCACTTTCCTTTCCATCGATCTCATGTACTAAATTATCATAACGGCCGCCGCCACAGAGTGTAAAGCCATCTGAATTAACGAATTCAAATACAGTCTTTGTATAATAATCAAGACCTCTTACGATTCCTGTATCTACTTCATATGGAATTCCAAGAGAATCCAGCATTGAGCAAAGTGTATCAAAATGATTCTTACAATCATCGCAAAGATAATCTATTGTTCTTGGAGCATTTTCAACTATCTTCTTGCATCCCTCTTCCTTACAGTCAAGTACACGAAGAGGATTCTTATACATTCTTTCCTGACATGTAGGGCAAAGGCAATCCTTATGCTCCTCAAGATAAGATACAAGGGCCTTGTTATAAACAGGCTTACATTTCTCATCACCGATAGAATTAAGATGAAGCTTTGCATCCTTTAGTCCTATCTTATTAATGAATGTAGAGATTAATGTTATAAGTTCAACCTCACATATAGGATTTTCCGAACCTACGATCTCAACACCAAACTGGTGGTGCTGACGAAGTCTTCCACTTTCCGGCTTTTCATATCTAAAGGCAGGTGTTACATAAAACATCTTAACCGGCTGAGGTTCACTATATAATTTATTCTCACAGTAAGCTCGCATAGCTCCTGCTGTTCCTTCAGGCTTTAAAGTAATTCCTCTGCCACCCTTATCTACAAATGAATACATTTCTTTTTGAACTACATCTGTTGTTTCTCCAACTCCGCGCTGGAAAAGCACTGTATGCTCAAACATAGGAGTGATGATCTCTTTAATATTGTATCTTCTGCAAAGATCTCTCGCTATCTCCTCAACCTTGGTACGGGTACTCATTCTTTTACCGAACCAGTCTGCTGTTCCTCTAGGTGCCTGAGTAATCATAAGGTTTCCTCCAAAATTCTTTTATCTCCTGTAGCAGCTCTCTTTCTCTCGATCATCTCATCGATTCTTTCGATATAGTCTACTACACTTTTTACATCTTCAACCCGGTCTGTCTTTATCACATTCTTATTCTCATCCAAAGTCATAAGTCTTGTGACAGCTCCCGCCCCGGCTGCAAATATATCAAGTTTTTCTTCTATGATAAGAACATTATAACGGCAGGCCATGCCTTTACGGGCATAACCAACATTTTCAAGGTTACCGCCAATATTCTTTTGTCTATATAAATAATATGGATAAAGATCCATCTTTTCTGCGGCTTCATGAGCCATATCCAGTGCCTCAGTCATATCCATTCCAATGACACTTCTGAAACGGTCCATTTCCTCGCTTAATCTTGCAGCACGTTTTATAGCCAGGCTGTGTACCGTAAGGCTGTCCGGTTTTAACTTGGATATCTCCTTAAGAGTATGTTCCATGGAGTATCTGTCCTCTCCTGGAAGTCCTGCAATGATATCCATATTTATATGCTTAAAACCCTGTTGTCTTGCCATTGTAAATGATTCATAAACCTGCTGGGTATTATGCTTTCTTCCAATAAGTTCAAGGGTCTTATCATTCATGGTCTGAGGATTTATACTGATCCTTGTAACCTTATGACGTCGCATGGATTTTAACTTCTCTAAAGTAATAGAATCAGGGCGTCCTGCCTCAACAGTGTACTCTAACAATTTAGAAAAGTCAAAAATGTTTTGGATCATGGTAAGGAGTCGTTCAAACCTCTTTTCATCAAGAGAAGTAGGTGTTCCTCCTCCTACATAGATAGAAACCAGATTTCTGTCCCTATTTACGTAGGAAATAAACATAAGTTCCTTCTCTAATGCATCAAGATAATCATCAACTCTGTCACTGAATTCCGTTATGGAATAAGAGGCAAAGGAGCAATAAAGACATCTTGAAGGGCAGAATGG
>DFFQ01000224.1 GCA_002371025.1 Lachnospiraceae bacterium UBA3772
GGACAGCCAATGCAGCAGGATCCATATGCACAGCAGGCACAGCCACAGCAGCCAATGCAGCAGGACCCATATGCACAGCCAACTCAGCCAGCACAGCCAGCTCAGGATATGGCACAGCAGGCACAGCCAGCTCAGGATCCAACAGCAAAGCTTATTGAGATGAAGAAGCTTCTTGACGCTGGTGTTATCTCACAGGAAGAATTTGATAAAGTAAAGGCTCAGGTATTGGGGTTATAATTTATGGATGAAAATAATATCGACGTTGTTAAAACAGACGAAGGTGCAAAAGACGGTCAGGTAAAGTGCCCAAAATGCGGTGCTACTGATATTGCTCTTAATACAAAAACAGGAAAACTTCGCTGTAATTTTTGCCGACATGAATTTGATCCTGTAAAGGTTGATATATCACCTGATATTCAGAACCTTGAAGGAATAAGAATTGGATCTGGTGCAAGCCAGATCCAGGCAGATACAAAAGATGTTGTGACACTTAAATGTTCAAGCTGTGGAGCGGAAGTTGTTATTGATACTGCTTCAGCTACTCAGGCAAGATGTCACTGGTGCAGAAATACACTTTCAATCAATCAGCAGGTTCCAAACGGAGCTGTTCCTGATGTAGTTCTTCCATTCAAGATGAATAAGAACGAAGCAAGAAGCAAGATTGAAGGATTTGTATTAAAGAGAAAATTCTTTGCCCACCCAACATTTACAAAGGAATTCACAACAGAGAATATCTGTGGTGTATATTTCCCATATATGTTAGTAGATGTAAATGCTCATATGAAGCTGGAAGGTTTAGGAGAAATCCAGACCAAGAGATACACTGTAAAATCAGGTGATCATGAAGAGACTTATTATGATGCAGATAGTTACAGTGTAGGCAGAGACTTTGATATTGCAATCGATGATCTTAGTATTGAAGCAAGTGCAGATAAACTTGATTACAGTTCTAAAGACAAGACAACAAATATCATCAATGCCATAATGCCATTTGATACAGAAAACTGCGTAAGATACGATTCAAACTATATCAAAGGCTATACATCAGAAAAGAGAGATACTGATATTAAGGATCTCAAAGAAATAACTGAAACACAGGCAGCTGACGTAGCCAGACATTCTATTAAGAATTCTATTTCAAAATACGACAGAGGTGTTTCATGGAAGAGTGAAGACTTTAATATTAAAGGTGAGTCCTGGACAGCTTCTTATCTTCCAGTTTGGCTTTACAGTTATTTAGAGAAAAAGAATGGTAAGAACCTTCTTCATTACGTAGCTGTAAATGCAAGAAATGGTCAGACCATGGGAAGTGTGCCTATCAATAAGACAAAATTGATACTTACATCTTTCATTATAGAAATAGTAGCATTTTTCCTGGCACTTTTAATCAATCCGATTTTTGACGATGATAAGCCATATAACTGGATTCTTCTTGTAGCTGGATTTGTATTCTATTTTGTTATGTACTCTCGTTATAGAAATGCGGGTGCATCCTATAGTTATGAATCCAAGACGAAGTTCACGGTATCCAACCTAAAAACCATGGATGTATTCGTTGAAAAGAAGAAGAGACTTAAAAATGCTCGTATCAAAGATGAAAATAGTAGTGCGGTAAGAGGTAAGAATTTTAAATTTAATAAAGCTGATATCAAAATTCCAGGTTTGAAATAAGGTTGATTTTAGTTTAAAATGCACTTTACTTTTCTAAAAGAATCTAATATACTGTTACAGTATATATGTTAAAAGCTATGACTAAAGACTTCTTTTAGAAAAGACATTACAGGGAGGATGTTCACCGACTGAGAGACATCCATGACACCTTTAAAAGAGGAACACTTTAAGAGCTGTCTTTCTGAACCAGAGATTATTATTTCTGCTTGATCAGGAATGGTTAGGATTAATAAGTAGGAAAGAACGATTAATACGCGTTAAGTATTTTGAGAGCAGATAGGTGTTCTGTCTGAAGGCGGGTGGTACCGCGAATAAGATTGTTTATTCGTCCCGGAACTTATATATATAAGTTCCGGGACTTTGTGCGTTGCCGAGAAAAGGTTATATATGCGTAGCATATATCACATACAGGTATAAGGCATCGTATTTATACGAAATGTCACAAAACAGTAAATTATTTATTTAATATAAGGAGCAAAAAAAGATGGATTTTAAGAATCAGTACAGAGATAAGACCATCGATAAGATGAGCGAAGCAGACGTTGGATCAACAGTCCGCCTTGCTGGATGGGTTGAAAACATCAGAGATCACGGAGGAGTATCATTTATCGATCTTCGTGATATGTATGGAGTAATGCAGGTTGTTCTTAGAGATACAACTCTTCTTGATGGTATCACAAAGGAACAGGCAATTTCAGTTGAAGGTAAAGTAGATCATAGAGATGAGGAAACATACAATCCTAAGATCCCTACAGGAACTATTGAACTTGAAGCACATTCTATCGATGTACTTGGTAAGGTATATACTCAGCTTCCATTTGAGATCATGACATCTAAGGAAGTAAGAGAAGACGTAAGACTTAAATATCGTTATCTTGATCTTAGAAATGAGAAAGTTAAGGATAATATCCTTTTTAGATCTAAGGTTATCAGCTTCATGAGAAGAAAGATGGAGGATATGGGATTTACAGAGATCCAGACTCCAATTCTTTGCGCTTCATCTCCTGAAGGAGCTCGTGATTATATCGTTCCTTCAAGAAGATATAAGGGTAAGTTCTATGCCCTTCCACAGGCACCACAGCAGTATAAGCAGCTTCTCATGGTTTCAGGTTTTGATAAGTATTTCCAGATTGCTCCTTGCTTTAGAGATGAAGATGCAAGAGCAGACAGATCACCAGGAGAATTCTATCAGCTTGACTTTGAAATGAGCTTTGCTACACAGGAAGATGTATTCCGTGTAGGTGAAGAAGTTCTTACTTCTGTATTTGAGAAGTTTGCACCAGAAGGATTTGAAGTAACAAAGGCTCCTTATCCAGTTATAAGCTATAAGCAGGCTATGCTGGAATTTGGTTCAGATAAGCCAGATCTTCGTAATCCACTTAGAATAATCGACCTTTCAGAGTTCTTCCAGAGATGTACATTTAAGCCATTCCACGGCAGAACTGTTAGAGCTATAAATGTTCCTAAGAAGCTTTCAAAGGGACAGCATGAAAAGATGCTTAAGTTTGCTCAGTCAATCGGTATGGGCGGACTTGGTTACTTAGAAGTACTTGAAGATGGAAGCTATAAGGGACCAATCGATAAGTTCATTCCAGATGAGATGAAGGAAGAGCTTAGAGAGAAGGCTTCTCTTAAGGTTGGAGATACAATCTTCTTTATCGCTGATAAGGAAGAGCAGGCAGCACTTTTTGCCGGACAGATCAGAAATGAACTTGGCAGCCGCCTTGATCTTATTGAGAAGAACGCATATCGTTTCTGCTATGTAAATGACTTCCCAATGTTCGAGCGTGATCCTGAAACAAAGAAGATCGGATTTACACATAATCCATTCTCTATGCCACAGGGTGGACTTAAGGCTCTTAACGAGATGGATCCTCTTGATATCCTTGCATATCAGTATGATATCGTATGTAACGGTGTTGAGCTTTCTTCAGGTGCTGTTAGAAACCATGATATGGAGATCATGGAGAAGGCATTTGAAATTGCTGGATATTCTAAGGAAGTTCTTGAGAAGAAGTTCGGAGCACTTTACAATGCATTCCAGT
>DFFQ01000087.1 GCA_002371025.1 Lachnospiraceae bacterium UBA3772
TTTGGCCATGGATCAGAAAAATTCAGATATATATATGATACTTCTTCATTTCCAAATACTTCTTCAATTTCTTCAGCATCCATTCTTATAAAGAAGAGATTCTTCATATCTTCTTCTAATTCTCTTTTTTCAATAGCTCGAACAAGAACACTTGAATATTTTTCTATACCTATATAATTAATATCTGGATTTCTGCGGGCCATTTCTGTTATAAACATTCCCTTGCCCATACCAATTTCAATATTAATTGGATTATCATTTCCAAAAACCTTATTCCACTGACCTCTGTGATTCTTTTCATCATGAATTACAAATTCACTATCAGCTATTGTATCTCTGGATCCTTTTACATTTCTAAGTCTCATATTTATCTTTACTCCATTAATTTATTATTCTTTATTTTACAGTTTATGATTATAACATATTACTTTTTTTATTCTACTTCATATTTCTTTATTTTTTTAGTTTCTTCTATTATAATATCACATGTGTAAAATACACTTATAAAATAGACAACTCACGGAGTTTTTATATATATGAACAAAAAAATAATATCTCTTTTACTGGTTTTATGTATCTGCATATCTCCATTTTGTAAAATGACTGCTCATGCTGAAGATAACAACAGACGCCATGCATCAGACATTCCAGGAAATGAAGATAAGCACTCAACTACTGACTACGTCCCAAGCGACGCTCCTAATGTATCCTGTTCTTCAGGTATCATTATGGACATCGATACTGGAAATATATTATATGAAAAAAATTCAGAGAAGAAATCCTATCCTGCCAGCACTACAAAGCTTATGACAGCACTGCTTTGTCTTGAAGAAAAGTCTATATATGACACTGTTAAAGTATCTTCTTCAGCTCTTAAGGATATCCCCGAAAATGCCACAACTATGAACCTAGTTGCCGGAGAGACCATTTCTTATGAAGAATTATTATATGGACTTCTTCTTGTATCTGCCAATGAATCAGCAAATGTAATTGCCGAAAATATTTCTGGAAATATATCTCAGTTTGCTGAAAAGATGAATGAAAAAGCTTCTGAATTAGGATGCACCGATACACATTTTAGCAACGCCAACGGTCTTCATGATAATAACCATTATACTACAGCCTATGATATGGCCCTTATTGCAGCAAATGTTTATCAGAATTCTGATTTTAGAAACATCATAAAGACAACCTACCATGTTGTTCCCAAAACTGATCTTTCATCTGAAAGAGACCTTTGGACATCAAATCAGTCTTTATATGATTCAAATGATATCTATTATAAATACTGTACCGGTGGAAAAACCGGATATACAGAAGAAGCCGGTGAATGTCTTGTATCATTTGCTGAAAGAAATGGAATAAGACTCGTTGCAGTACTTTATAACTGTGATAATGATAAGAGATTTAATGAAGCAAAACAGCTTTTTGAATTTGCCTTCAACAATTATACTTACGTGAAACCTTTAGAAAATTATGATATGAGCTCGTCCTTCGCGCTGAAAAATGATTCAGATCTTATTACTAATTATAATAATATGCTGATACACGAAATGCCTGTTTATTCATTTGCTTCTACTATTGGTCTCACTGTAAGAACTGATATTACATCTGATAAATTTTCAATTACACCTGTAATTAACCAAAATATAAACAGCAACGTTGCCGGATACATATCAGTTATGTATAATAATAAAGAATTGCTTAGAACAGACTTTGTCAGAAAATTTAGATTAAGTAATCATGATTTAAGAAACACCTCCAAAGAGAGTTCAACTGTTAAAATTAAAAAACAATTTAAAGCTCTTTTTGATGAAAATGGATTGATCATCATATTATCCATGGTGCTTGTAATACTGCTTGTACTACTTCTTATTCTCTATAAAACTTATAGAAAGATAAAGAGACCTAACGTACATCATTATTCTGGCAAAAATCATATAAATAACGAGAATAAAAGCAGCATTAAAAAGCTTGAAGGAAAGGAGATAAACGATGGCACAAAATGATGTGATTTCAGTATTAAATAATATGCTGGACTATTTTAATGAACTTCATAAGTCAGACGAATCCTCACTTCAGGCCCATAAAACTGAGCTTTTTGAAATTACAGTTCGTCTTGATGAATTAAATAAAACCAAAAATGTTTACTCAATGAATTCTTCTTATAGAAAGAATGTCTTTAGTCCTATAATTAAAGACGCTGAGGATACAGAAAAACAGTCTGAAATTGAAAATGAGATTGAGAGCTTAAACACAGCAAAAGCAGCTCTTGACGATAAGATTCTTAATGAGGAGATTTCTTTAAAATCAATTGAAACTAAGATTTCAGACTTAGAAAATGCAAAGAAATCATTAGAAAGCTTCGAACAGCGCGAGTCAGAATCAGATAAAAAGGAAATCGAAGCATTAAAATATGAATGTCTTAAAGTAGAAGCTGAAGCAAAACTCAGTGCTAAGGCAGAATTAATGAAGCACGGGCAGAATATACTTATGCTTGACGCTTTCGAAAAATCATTTTATTCTACTATACTGGACAACAGAGTTATTAAGGAATTATCTTCTAATAATCATAAATTAGAAATGTTAAGATACCTTATTACTACCAATCCGGAAAAAGCTAAGGAAGAAATTGACAGACTGATAGAAACTGACGTAAAGATAGCTGAAACTCTTGGTTCTCTTCTTAGAAAGATGCACTATGACTTTGATGATTCAAAAGCTATCGCTCTTCAGATTGACAGCCTTATAATGAAATTCAGAGATAGACATCCTGAATATGTCCTGGAATCAAATGTAATATGTGACGATGATCAGAAGCTTTCATATATTAAGGCTCTCTCTCTTGTTAACTTACTTGAAATATTCCTTGATAATATAGCCAAACATTCTGACGCAACTCAGATTAATATCTATATTGAAATTGATAATGATAATATTAATGCTACCATTAAGGACAATGGAAATGGTATTAATAATGATTATCTTAATAAATATCCTTGGTATTCTAGTTTACATAAAGCATATGAAACTATCTATCTTCTTAATGGTAAACTTGATATTCATGGTGAGGATAAATTAGGAACGACTGTTATATTCAGTTATTCAATCAAATAATAATTGTGCAAAACACAAATTATATAACATATTTGTTTAGAATTGGAGAAATAAATGAAAGAACAAATTTTAGAATTATTAAGCAAAGCAATACCTGATCTTACAGCTGAAGAAATTTCAGGTCTTATTGAAATTCCACCAAAACCAGAACTTGGTGACTATGCATTTCCTTGCTTCAGACTTGCAAAAACAATGCATAAAGCTCCACAGGTTATAGCATCTGAAATTAAAGATTCTATCGGTGAAGTTGAATATATTGATGAAATTAAGGTTGTTGGTGCTTATCTTAATTTCTTCCTTAATAAGAATATCTACATAAAGAATGTTCTTGACTCTGCCTTAAAAGATGATTTTGGTTCATCTACAGAAGGAAATAATAAAACAATTTGTATTGATTATTCTTCTCCAAACGTTGCTAAGAATTTCCATATCGGACATCTTAGAACAACAATTATTGGTAATTCTCTTTACAAAATTTATTCTAAATTAGGATACAATGTTGAAAGAATCAATCACCTTGGTGACTGGGGAACTCAGTTTGGTAAACTCATTGTTGCTTATAAAAAATGGGGTTCAGAAGAAGAGATCAAAGCTAAGGGTATTGAAGAACTCATGCGTCTCTATGTAAAATTCCACCAGGAAGCTGATAATGATGACAGCTTAAATGATGAAGCTCGTGCATGGTTTGTTAAGATGGAACAAAACGATGAAGAAGCTCTTAAAATTTGGAAATGGTTCGTTGATATCTCTCTTGTAGAATTCAAACGTACATATAAACTTCTTGGAATGGACTTTGATCATTTTATGGGAGAAAGTTTCTACAGAAACATGACTCCAGAAGTATTAAAGAAACTTACAGATGCTGATCTTCTTACAGAAAGTCAGGGTGCTAAAGTTGTTGATCTTTCTGAATTTGATATGCCACCTGCACTTATTCTTAAGAATGATGGATCTTCAATCTATGCAACAAGAGATATTGCAGCTATTTTCTATCGTAAAGAAACATATAACTTTGAAAAATGCCTTTATGTAACAGGACAGGAACAGAAACTTCACTTCAAACAGGTTTTTAAGGTTATAGAATTACTTGGAAATGAATGGGCAAAGGATGGACTTGTACATATTCCTTATGGACTTGTTAGTCTTGGTGGTGAAAAGCTCTCAACTCGTGATGGTAATGTCATTTATGCTGAAGATATTCTTCTTGAAGCAATATCTAAAGTTAAGGAAATCATAGGCGAGAAGAATCCTGATCTTGAAAACAAGGATGAAGTTGCTGAAAAAGTTGGTGTTGGTGCAGTTATATTTAACGATCTTTATAACCAGCGTATTAAAGATGTTTCATTTAAGTGGTCACATCTTCTTAACTTTGAAGGTGAAACAGGTCCTTATGTTCAGTACACATATGCAAGATGCTCAAGTATCTTAAGAAAGCTTCCTGATTTTGTACTTTCATCAGATATTGATTATTCAGTACTTAATGATGATGCATCAGTTGCTCTTCTTAAAGAAATTGCTAAGTTTCCTTCAGTTGTTAAAGAAGCATCTGAAAGATATGAGCCATCTGTTATTGCAAGATATTCTGTTGACCTTGCCCAGGCATTCAATACATTCTATACACAGAACAGAATCAATGTTGAAGAAAAGAATATCCGTGATGCAAGATGTACACTTGTTGCTGTTACAAGACGTATAATTAAAGATTCATTAGATTTACTTGGAATTTCAGTAGTAGAACAGATGTAATATATAATATTATTAAGAGGAATGTTTCACGTGAAACATTCC
>DFFQ01000126.1 GCA_002371025.1 Lachnospiraceae bacterium UBA3772
CGTCTGTTCTGCCGTGTCTCTTAGCTTCAGGATGTCTTCTTTTGTCATATTTCGTTTTTTTATTAGCTATAATGCAATAATTATTCTTTATCTTGATAATCTTTATCTAATATCCCAAAATATCTCAGAGTTTCTGTAAATACACATTTTTCCTTTTTCTTCCACGGAGCATAAAGGCATTCTTCTGTAGCATCACATTTTGCACTTTCTACAAACATTGTTGATGCGCAAATTGGATATCGTTTACATTCTTTTTTGTCGCCTTTTAACCACAGCCTTGCCATAATCAGTTCTATTCCATACAAAATTGCTGATTCTTTGTACGGTAATAGTTTCCCTCCCTTTATCTTTAGAGGAAGTGCACACTGATTCTTTCCGTCTATAAACGGATATCCATAATGATTTAATAATTTCTCTTTAAAAATCTTCCTATTAGAAATGTCGCAATCATACAAAACGTCAATAAGTCTATGATGGCAATTGCTACTATCCAATATACAATTGTCAATAACCATTGAGTAATACTCCAAATCCGTACCCATTAACGCTTCTAAACTTCCTTTTAAATCATTAGAGAAATCTGTCAATAATCTATAAAAAGGCATAGTCTGTCCTTTGTATGAAACAGAAAAGTCTCGAATAATGGATTTGTATAAATCTTTTCCATTCCAGTCAGAATGTTGCTTTAACAAATTAAGTACTTCAAAGAAACCTGTGCTAGGATTATCCCATAATAAGGCGCACAAACAAATTGATGCAATCAGTTTCTTGTCCTCAACTATTTGGGGTATTTCCTTTCCTATTATTAGTTCAACTGCATGGTATGGAACAACTGTGTGCACTACTTCTTTATTAATAATAGATTGGATGCAATGCGCCATTCCTTCAATAATACATCGATGTCCAAAACGAAACCCATGTTCTTCTGCTTTATCGTTATCAAAATCATAGCACCCTATCCATACGGCAGTTTTTCCCTTTTGAGCAATAGCAACTTCTTGTTCATCAATTTCTATATCTGAAATATTAAAGGCAGTTTCCTTATCGCCTTCAATATTATTAAAACGATCAACAAAAGTATGAATAGCATCATCTGTAATCCATAGTTTCAATGGTATCTTAATGGTATGATTACTACGTATATAATCACGATATTTTGCAAACATCCTGTTATACATGTCACTCATTCTAATATCATATATACAGGTGATGTGCTGTATGTAATGTATGTATTCATGAACAAATGTAGCATATGCAGATAAAGTCATATTGTCCAAATTCTCAAGTTCAATATTATCTTCTACATACATATGCAAATGATTTGTTTCGTACTTACTACATTTACCATTTACAAAATCGTAATCAAATAATGACATATCTTCAAAAATTGCTTTGATTCTTTAAAATCCGAATTTGTCAAAATCGACATCACCCTTATAATCACCATACATACCATCCGTCATAGCATCCCATGCATCTTCCATAGTCCATTCATATGATGAATTATCATCTGCTTGTTTTTCGCTTTTTTCAACAAAATCAAGTGCATCAGAGAATCCTTTATCATATGCTTCAAGTTCATACCCTTTAAAATTACTTCTAGAATCCTTTTTAACATTTGCTCTTTCGGATGCATAATCTTCACCATCAGAAAAGCCTGAGTCGTATGCAAAATTCCATCTATAAAAGGAGGTATGTTCATACCCAAACCTGCACCCTTCTTTATATGAGTCATATAAATCGGATTCAATATTATGTGCAAAAGAATCATCATTCAAACCATATATGGGATCATACTCAGCACAAAAAAATATATCATTATTGGGACGAGCAGAATTACCAGTAAAACCACTTTTTACTCCCAATTTCCAGGCTTCGAGTTTATTATTTATATAAATATTAGATGTAGGGACTTTAAATGATCTCAGGTATTTTCTTATTTCATCTTGGGTGTATTCTTTATTACTTAAATAGTCCGGATGTATTAAACTGAATAACATTTCGCTATAAAACCCTTTTCTATAAGCATGGAAACGAACTCTGTCATAACCATGATTAAACATACACCTATAATTATTCGCATCAGAACGTCCTTTGTATTCAGCAGAATATAGTGTAGTATATGCATTATTGTTTAATTCTTGTTTCTCTTGTTTTAACTCAGAAAATCCAATATCAAATCCTTCTTGGTATATAGCTTTCTCGCTATCATTATAACCTCTATATCTTGAGATGCCATACATTCTTCCATCCACATATCCGGTTCCCCAAATAAGTTCATTATCTATTTCTTCTTTAGATCTCTCTATTCTTATTTCACAAGAATTATATTCCCACGATTTCATGCCCATCTCACTTTTCTCATAAAAAAGGTGCCCCGTCCCTACTTCGTATCCTTCATGATAAGCAAAACTAAAGTCATCAAAAATAGTTTCTGGACGAGACGATTTTTTATCCGATTGTCTTAATTCAAATCTTTCTTTTCGATGATACTTCCCATCTATATAACCAATAATCCATTGGATTTTATTTGTAAAATCAAGTGCACTTTCTGCTTCGGCTAATGAGGCATATTGACAAAAAGTCTTTGCTTTCTCAAATCCCTCTTCGTATGCAAAAGGATAATGTAAATAGCCATGGTCATCGTGGTAATTTTTCTCAACCAATTGAATTCTTGGTAAGATATTTATCCTTGCTTGAAGATTCCTTAGTTGGTTAAGAAACCCCAATGCCCATTCATAGTCCCTTTGCTTGGAATAGTTTTCAAAAAAGCCATCATAATACCCATCGTTATATCTATCCAATAATTCTCCGGTGTATTCATTTGCCCAAAATGCCAAAAAGCCGAACTCATTCCATTCTAGTTTGGATGTTCGCAGACCATCTAAATAGCCTCGTGCCCATGCGTATTTTCTGGTCCACTTCACATTATCATATATTGCAGAACTGTAACCAGATTCGTATTCTTCCAACAAACGTCCCACATATCCTTCACGGTGTTCGCAATAGTCTGGTTGTTTCCTAATGACAGAAACATAGCCATCTATATATCCATTAGCCCATGCTTCATTGAGCAAATCACCTAATTCCACTAATGCTGAATAATCTTCCAAACCATCTTCATTTACACCCATATCTCTATCCAATTTTTATTTTCGTTTTTTAGACATTTCGGTAGTGGTAGTATAACATTATTTTGCATATTCTGTAATAATTACAATCCCATCTGCA
>DFFQ01000216.1:0-3582 GCA_002371025.1 Lachnospiraceae bacterium UBA3772
GCGGATTTTTTAGGCTGCGAGAAGATCCATGTAAATAAAGATGAATTTGCCTTTGTATGTAATGTCGAGAGAATAAAGGCTGAATATGAAAGATTAATTAAAGAAATAAAGGCTATAAAGGTAGATGGAAAAATGTTATATGCCATAAGTGATAAAGCATATGATGGATATTATCTCATGTCAGATACAGCCACCAATTTTGGCTTTATAGTAATCTCTGATGAAGTGGCATCAGAGATGAAGCCGAGTCAGCTGATATATATTGGCAGATACGATAAGGAAATAGGTTATGATGAGGATGAGCTGGGTGAAAAAGTAATGGATGTATATTCTAAAAAGATCATAAGTACAGTCAGGGATCTTAATGAAGATGGAAGTTGTCACTATATGTCTTATTTTATCACCAAAGATGAAGTAAAAAGAAGCTCTATTGGAACAGGAGCCATAGCTACATTTGTGGCGCTTTATATTGGATTTATCTTCCTTTTATCCGGAGCTATGATCCTTGCAATAAAGGAGCTTTCAGAAAGTGTTGATAATAAAAGCAGATATCAGATGCTTAGAAAGCTTGGCGCAGATGAAAGAATGATAAATCGTGCTTTATTTAGACAGATAGGGTATTTTTTCCTGTTCCCGCTTATCCTTGCTATTATTCATTCTGTGCCAGGTATGATATTCAGTAAAAGCGTCATGGAAGAAATCGGTACGGAAGAATTAGGCGGTGCGCTCCTTATAACTACAGCTATTTTTGCAGTGATCTATGGAACATACTTTTTCATTACCTATAATACAAGTAAAAGGATGATCAGAGAGAAGTAGAATTAATCACTATCAATAAGATAAAAAAAGTGCTATCATCATTATTTGGTAATTTGAAGAAATGAGGTAGCATATGTTGAAAAAATTTAATAGTATATTACTTTTTATAGTTCTCTTAGTTACATTATGCGGATGTAATGGTAAAGGTGATATTAAGGATGCAGGAAATACATCTGCGGTAACCGAGGCAGGCAGCAACGGCGATGCAGCTAAGGCAAGTGATGCTGATGCGATAGTTAAAGCAAGCGAGAATAATTCAGAAGAAAAAATCCATGTAAGAGTTGCGTCTCTAAAAGGACCTACAACCATGGGACTTGTAAATTTAATGAGCAAGAGCGGTGCAAATGAGACAAAACTTGATTATGAGTTTACTATGGAAACTCAGCCGGATCAGGTGGCGGCGCTTATTGTTTCAGGTAAAGCTGATATTGCTCTTGTTCCAGCAAATTTAGCTGCTGTTCTTTACAATAAGACTAAGGGACAGATTGAAGTTATTGATATAAATACTCTTGGAGTACTTTACTGTGTTACAGGAGATGAAAGCGTTAAAAACATAAAGGACCTCTCTGGTAAAACTGTTATCTTAACAGGTCAGGGAGCTAGTCCTGAATATGTTTTAAAATATCTCCTGGAAGAAAATGGCATTACAGACTGTAATATGGAATTTAAGTCTGAAGCTACAGAAATTGCAGCTGTCTTAAATGAAGATAAGAATGCTGTAGCCATTCTCCCACAGCCTTTTGTAACTGTAGCAACAAAAAAGAATAATGAAATAAAAGTAGCATTTTCACTTACTGATGAGTGGAATGAAGTAAATAGTGAATCTCAGCTCTTAACAGGAGTTACAATTGTAAGAAAAGATTTTGCAGAAAAATATCCCGAAGCAGTTTCTGATTTTATAAATGACCATAAAGAAAGTACAGAACTTTGTGATAAGAATGTAGGAAATACTGCCCTTCTTGTTGCAGATTATGGTATTATAGAAAAGAAAGAAATTGCAGAAGCAGCACTCCCATACTGCAATATCGTATGTATTACAAATGATGAGATGGAGAAAGCACTTTCAGGCTATTTAGAGGTTCTTTATAATGCAGACAAGAGTTCTGTAGGAGGAAATCTTCCGGGAGAAGATTTTTATTACAAAGCTAAATAGTAAAAGTAATAAAGAGATAAAATGAAGAAAAAGATGATTATCATTTTCATATGGCTTCTTATATGGCAGGGACTGGCGGTTTTAATATCCAACAGTATCCTGTTTGCAGGACCTTATGAAACAGCAGTCGCTTTATGGCATATGCTGGGTGATCATCTTTTTTATTTGTCTATTGGAAGCAGTATCTTAAGGATAATGCTGGGAATCCTTGCAGGAGCTTTTCTTGGAACCATATGTGGCGCCGTGGCCTATAAATTCAGGTTGTTTAAGGATTTTATAGGACCGTTTGTATCAGTTATAAAGTCAATCCCTGTAGCCAGCTTTATAATTATAATCCTTATATGGACTGGAAATAAGAATGTCTCATTTTTTATCACGGCATTGGTGAGTTTTCCTTTAGTCTATATTCAGATATTAAACAGACTTCTTGGGATAGATAAAGCAATCCTTGAATTAGCCGCCTGTTATAAAGTGGGATTATTAAAGAGGATAAGATATATATATCTAAAAGAATTAAGGGAAGGCTTAAGACTTGCCATGGAACTTGCCATAGGAATGGGATTTAAGAGTGGAACGGCAGCTGAAGTTATAGGACAGCCTTTAAATTCCATTGGTAATAATCTTTACCGTGCAAAGATAAATCTTGATACAGACAGGCTCTTTGCATGGACAGTAACAATAGTTGTTATCTCATATGTGATAGAGAAAGTAGTATCTTATATTTTAAAGAAAAAAGTATGAATATTGTAGCAGAGAAAATTAAAAAATCATATAATGAACATGTACTCTTTAAGGATCTTTCATTTGAGATAAAGGATGGAGAAAAGGTGGTGATAACCGGCCCTTCAGGAGCTGGAAAATCGACTCTTTTGCAACTTATCCTAGGTAAGATTGTCCCGGATCAGGGCAGGATGATCTTTATGGAAAATGAGACTGAGGCGGGTAAAGAGAAAAGTAAAGAAGAGCCTAAAGAGAAAAATCCGATTTCTTTAAAAAAAGCGGTTGTATTTCAGGATATCCGATTGCTGGAAGATTTAAGTCCCATTGATAATATCCTTATGGTTTTAGATAAAAAAGACAGGGAAATATATAAAGATAAAGAGTCTATAAAAAAAGAGATTGAAATACTTCTTCCAGAGAATTTACTTAATAAAAAGGTTAAGGAAATGTCTGGAGGAGAAAGAAGGCGGCTTGAGATAATCAGAGCAGTGATGGTTAAAGCGGATTTACTTATTATGGATGAGCCATTTCAAGGACTGGATCCTGATTCAAAAAGAAAGGCTTATCTTTATATCATGAAAAAACAGGGGACAGCTATCTTTACAGATCATACGGGAGAAAATTTTCCGGGATTAAGAAGAATAGAACTTGCTTAGATAAATGGCTGGGATTAACCCGGCAAAAAATAAAAAAACAACACACAGGAGACTATTAATGATTACAAATGATGAAGGCATTGTCCATTTAAAACATAAGATAATCGAGGAAGTTGCAAGACTTGCCTGGGACGACAATCTTACAGAAGAAGCAAAAGAAGAGCTTGTTTATAAGATCATTCCGGGACCTAAGGCAAATTATAGATGCTGTATCTATAAGGAAAGAGAATTAGT
>DFFQ01000216.1:3772-7912 GCA_002371025.1 Lachnospiraceae bacterium UBA3772
CGTCTTTGTGTAGGTAAGGCCTGCCAGAGTTCCTGTAATTTCGGCGCTATTTCTACAGGAAGAGACAGATCTTATATAGATCCAACTAAGTGCCGTGAATGTGGTAAATGTGCTCAGGCCTGTCCTTATTCAGCAATTGCACATCTTGAAAGACCTTGCAAGAAAGCCTGTCCAACAGGAGCTATTACTTATGATGAAAATGGAATCTGTAAGATTGATGAGTCTAAATGCGTACAGTGCGGTCATTGTATTCATGCCTGCCCTTTTGGAGCCATTTCATCAAAGTCTTTCCTTGTAGATATAATTAAAAATATCAAGGCAGGAAAAAAGGTTATAGCTATGTGTGCACCTGCCACAGAAGGACAGTTTGGACCGGATATTACCATGGCATCTATCAAGGCAGCACTTAAAAAGATGGGATTCTTTGATATGGTTGAAGTTGGTCTTGGTGGAGATATGACTGCAGCATATGAATCAAAGGAATGGATGGAAGCATTAGAAGAAGGACGCAAGATGACAACTTCATGCTGTCCTGCCTTTATCAATATGCTTAAGAAACATTTCCCAGAGCAGTATAAGGAAAATATGTCTACTACAGTTTCTCCAATGTGCGCCATTTCAAGATATTTAAAGGCTATTTATCCTGGATGTATAACTGTATTTATTGGACCTTGTATTGCAAAGAAGGCGGAGTCACAGGATAAGTCAGTGCCTGACAATGCAGATTATGTTATGACATATGGAGAATTCAGAGCACTTCTTCGTTCAAGAGATATGGAACTTACACCTGTAACGGATGAATACCAGGAGGCTTCAGTCTGGGGCAAGAGATTTGCTACCTCAGGCGGTGTTGCAAACGCAGTTATGGAATGTATGCAGGAAAGAGGAATCGACACTTCTGTTATAAAATTAAAGAAGGCAGCAGGTGGCGATGAATGTAAGAAGACTCTTACATTGCTTAAATTCGGAAAACTTCCAGAGGATTTTGTTGAAGGAATGGTATGCCCTGGCGGATGCGTAGGCGGACCATCAAAGCATAAGACAGCGGTTGAGATAACAAGAGCAAGAGAAGAACTGCTTCAGACAGCAGATTCAAGAAAGGTTCTTGAAAACTTAAAACAGTATCCTATGGATAAATTCTCAATGTTTAGAGACGGACATATGGGAGATCATGATATTGACTGATTTTTATCTATCGGATTTCCCTGAAAAGAAGAAGGAGGTTTCTTATGAAGATTGCAATGGCAAATGATCATGCCGGAACACAGATGAAAAATGAAATTAAGAAACTACTGATGGATAAGGGATATGAAATTGTGGATTTTGGCACTTACGACACGGAAGCTGCAGATCTTTCGGATTATGTATATCCTGCAGCTTTAAGTGTTGCCAGGGGAGAATGTGACAGAGGAATATTCGTTGATGGAGTCGGATATGGCAGTGCGCTTATTGCCAATAAGATCTACGGAATATATGCCGCTGTATGTCAGGACACGGTATGTGCCCGTCTATCAAGAGAACATACAGATTCTAATGTATTATGTCTTGGGGCTAAGATCATTGGAGGCCTTATGGCAACAGAAATCGTAAATGTATGGCTCAGTACAGAGGCTCTTACGGATGAAAAATACAGAAGAAGAGTAAAAAAGGTCGAAGACATAAATAATAAACATTGTGTTCCTTTGGATTAGGACACAAGAATTTCAAGTTTTTTGTTGAAACCTAACAAAATTTTCTTTTCAAAACCGGTAACGTTACCATTGTAAAAACGTTACCGGTGGTTTATCATATAACCCATAGTGAGTAAGGGGATAGTTTTATATGATTTATATGACAGGGAAAAGAAAATTCGATAATAAAGGTGTAACGCTGATTGAGTTACTGGTTGCTTCTACGATTGTGATAATTTTATCTGTTGCTATTGGTTTTGCAGCTGTAAGATTCATAAGAAAATCTAGACTGGCATCCGATGCGAATACACTTAACAATGTTAAAAGTGCTGCGGTAACATACTATACCATGAATATGGAAGGTAAAAAGACTTCATGGGAAGTTGAATACACCGATGGAAATGGAAGTAAGCAAAAGCTTAAATTTAAAGATGTCGTTAGGGGTGGCGGCAAAAATGCGCAGGAAGCAGCAGATAGAAATAAAAGTATCTGGCCTGCAGAAGAGGGCAAAAAACCACATAAGTTTATATGCTTTTATATGGATAAAGACGGCCGTATTTGTATAGATCCACCTAATGATATGGGTGACACAAGTACAGGTGGTTCAGGAAGCGTTGTAAAGGGTATCAATGCCATGGGTGGTGTTACATATAGCAAATGTAGCTACAGCTTTATTAAGAATTTAGCGCCTCCAAACGCTTCAGATAAGTCATTATATAGAAAAGGCGTAGCAACTTGCCTTATAGATATCGATACAGGCGAAACTAGAGTTGGTTGGAATCTATATTGGGATGATGGTCATGGACATCGCTATTATGATCTTCAGAATACAATATGGAACGACGAGCTTGAAGACGGAATATATAATTACAGATAAGCATGTAAAGGGTTCTAAGAATCCTTTCATATATAGGTTAAACTTCCTTTAAAGTTTGTGTGTGTGTGGTTCCCGATAGCTTAAACCCTATCGGGGATGTAAAAAAATCAGATGATTCAGTTCTTTTTGAGTCATTTTTACCGGATAATTTGCTAAAAACGAGCAGCATTTCTTTGGCTGCTCGTTTTTACTTTTAATTTGGCGCTCCTTTGGATATAATATTGTTAAGTACACGCAAACACACAATGCAAAAAACTTTAAATGCACCAAAGGGAGGAGTTACCTATGAAAAACAAGAAAATATTAAGGAATAATAAGGGTGTTACCCTGACGGAATTATTGATAGTAGTTGCTATCATTGCAGTTTTATCTGCAGCAACCACCTTGGCAGTTTTGAGATACATCAAGAAGTCAAGATTTGCCAAAGATACACAGTTGTTAGATGATTTTCGCGCCAGAGTATATTCAGATTATGCCTATGCTATTTCTGATCCGGAAAAATCAGCTACAGAGCTTACAAAGAAGTTTAAGGAGTTTTATAGAGGTCCTAAATCATATACAGAGAAACAGTCTAAGAGTAAGGTCGATATCAAATACAATCAGATAAATATCAGCAGTGATAAATACCTTGTATTTTATTATAATAATGTAGATGACGTTAAGATTGATATACCAGGAGCAATTCCTGTTGATGCCGATGCGGATACAAAGAAGAGTATCGGTGATATCAAGGATGCTACACCATTAAGTAGAGCTCAGTATAGATTAAATAAGACAGATACAACCTATAGTAAGGGCGTTGCAGTATGCGTTCTGGATGCCATAACAGGTAAGGAATATTGCGGATGGGCTATCGATAGAGGTAAAGGATATAATCTTGCTGATATCGTATGGCAGGAAGACCTTGAAAATGATAGCGATCTTTATAAATAAGGAGACTTTAAATTGAATTTACCATCAGATCCTATAATGCTTATGAGCGTTGTAAATACACAGTTAAGAGATAAGTATTCTTCTCTTGATGAACTTGCGCTTCAGCATGACATGAATAAATGTGAGATAGAAGAAAAACTGAATGCAGTTGGGTTTACATACGATGAGGAATTAAATCAATTCCGAAGAAGATAAAAATATTGAAACTTTTAGTATGTGTGATATACTTTATGAGGCTATTTAGTTACTCAAATAAGAAGTTACTCGAAACTAAAAGTTTTTATTAAGGAGATTAATATATGAAACAGAGACCAGTAGTTTTAATGGTACTTGATGGATTTGGAATCACAGATAAGACTGAAGGAAATGCGGCTTTCCTTGCAAAGACTCCAAATATCGATAAGCTTGAGGCAGAATGTCCTTTCGTTAAAGGAAATGCTTCAGGACTTGCAGTTGGACTTCCTGATGGACAGATGGGTAATTCAGAAGTTGGTCATATGAATATCGGTTCTGGAAGAATCATTTACCAGGATCTCACACTTATTACAAAGCGTATTGAAGATGGTGATTTCTTCAAGAATGAAGAGCTTCTTAAGGCTATTGATAATTGTAAGAAGAACAACTCAGACCTTCATCTCTGGGGACTTCTTTCAGATGGTG
>DFFQ01000173.1 GCA_002371025.1 Lachnospiraceae bacterium UBA3772
ATAAGCATTATCTTAAGTGCTTTAGGATATATTCCAATAGGATATCTTGTATAATCTCTGAAATTATAAAGGATCTGCATCAGATATCCTGATCTCTTTATTATAAATGCAGGACTGCAGGTAAGTATCTTAATCGCAGTTACTATAAGTGCTCCAAAAAAAGTAGCAACTACAATAAGTACGATTTTAGAAAGAGTCCAATGAATACTGCATTTCACACCACATAAGACAAGTAATACTGTTCCTACGATAAGCTCACCAAAAGCCTCCGGCTGAAATGTCTCTGAAAGCACCTGGAAAAGTACCGGAACAGGTCTAAGGAAATAATTATCTAAATCTCCTCTTATTATCCTGAAATATGCCAGCTTCCATAATTCATCTGTAAGAAGATGATCCACTGCAATAGGCATCATTGTAAAACCATATAAAAATCCCATCTGATACATATTCCATCCATCCAATGTAGGAATATTTCTGATGATAAAATATAAAGATAAAAGTGTTGCCACATTCTGAATAAAGAATCCAAATATTCCGATTATAAGGTCATTCTTAAATTCCATCCTTGCGATCATGGAACGTGACATACTGGCAAAGTAGAGCTTTTTATAATATTTAAAATTATTCATGATCAACCTCCCTGTACAGTAATCTTTTTACTGGCTTTTATAAAGAGAAGCTTTGCCGCAAGGTTAAGTATGATAAACCAGATCACACCCTTTAATATGATAAAGGCAGCGGCCTCTGCATCTACTCTCATCACGAGGATATAAATCGGATTCTGAGAAAGTCCCGCAAATGGAAGCATTTCCGCAACTTTTCCCAGGTTTCCAGGGAAGAAACTAAGAGGGAGAAGAACTCCGGAGAAGAAATTTACCAGAACATTCTTTGAGAAATTAAGTCCCCAGGCAGCCGTTGTATAAAAGCAGCAAATACCACATATATAATCAATAGTGTCATATATTGCAATAGCAAGTATCATTGATATTATAAAGAGAGCTATGTGAAGGATAAAAACAGGATAAGATGAGATAATTAAAAACTTCATCTTAATAAAAACTATCATAGAGATAACAATTGTTGGAATTCCCATTATTATTATCCTCATTGCACTGTTTCCAAGAGCACGGAACAAAAATCTGATCCTGTAGGATATTGGTTTTATAAGTGATATAGCAATAGTCCCATCCTTTATCTCACTATTTATATCGTGCAGTGTTTCTGTCCCCAGACACATAAAAGCAAAAATGTTAGTAAAAACGAAATAAACTATCATTTCATTAAATGTAAAACCATTGATAACTGGTGATGAAGAACTGTTATATACTGCAGTCCAAAGGAAGGCTACACACAGAAGCTGCAGGACTGTAATTAACATCCATGCAAAAAGCCCAGCTCTATAGGCCAGCTCTTCCATCATCCCAGCTTTAAAAAACGGGATGTATTTCTTCATGCAACCACCTCCGAACCAGACATGATGCTCTTAACAACTTCTTCAATGCCGATCTCAGAAATCTGCATATCCTGAGCGTTAAGATCACCAAACGCATAATTCACAACATTCTTTATCTCCAGCTTATCTGCATCAAATTTGATATTTAATTTCTGATCCTTTAACTCATATGACGCAAGTCCATCAAAATCGTTATAAGTCTTTATCATCTCTTCATCTATTTCATCTTTTAATGTAAGAGAAACTGTTCTGATATTTCCAAAGTGATGCTTAATATCCTCCAGCGGTCCATCATAGATTATCTCACCTTTTTCAATCATTATTATCCTTGAACAAAGGTTTTCAATATCCTGCATATCATGTGTTGTAAGGATTACTGTTGTTTTGAATTTTTCATTCATTTCCTTAATGGATTTTCTTATTTTCTCCTTAACCCACACATCAAGACCGATAGTCGGCTCGTCTAAGAATAAAATCTTTGGGTTATGCAGCCAGCTGGCAGCAAGGTCCGCTCTCATTCTCTGACCAAGAGAAAGAGTTCTTACAGGCTGTGTAAGGAATTCATCTAAATCCAGAGTTTTGGATAAGAAATCCATTCTCTCTTTATAATCCTCATCAGATACTTTATAAATCTGTTTTAATACTTTAAATGATTCAATAAGCGGAATATCCCACCATAACTGAGTCTTCTGCCCAAATACAACACCAATCTTTCCCGCAACTTCCATTCTCTTCTTATATGGCTCGATCCCCTCTATCTTTACACTTCCTGAGGTTGGAGTGAGGATTCCGCACATCATCTTGATCGTAGTACTCTTTCCTGCACCGTTGGATCCGATATAACCCACTATCTCGCCATCATTTATCGTAAAATCGATATCATTAACGGCAAGCTTTGAAGTATACTTTCTTGAAAATAAAGTTTTAGCCATTCCCTTTACGCCCTGTTCCCTCACAGGTTTGCGAAACTCTTTTGTAAGATTTTTTACTTCGATCATCTTTTCATCCTTTCCCTTACTTAACTCACTACAGGTTATTTTTCATTTCGGCCGAAAAAAATATAAAAAAAAACAGCCATTTCAAATAATTATGAAATGACTGTTTTAATTATCAAAATATAAAATGATACACCAACAACGTATATCATTAGATAAATAAAGAATAATCAAACATATTTACAGTCATTTTTTTCTTATATAAGCTATAATCTCGAGTCACGTAAATGACATGTAATGATCTCATTATCCTTTATCCCCTTTCTTTAATACTATACTGAATATAAATTAATTAGTTTCCTCTGTCAACCTGTTTTTTCAAACATCTAAGATTTTCTCTAACATTTCGTTTGCATCGGAAACAATTTGGTCAGCGCCTTGTTTTTCAAGATAATCTCTTGACCTGAACCCCCAATCACAGGAAATACATCTCATATCTGAATTTTTAGCAGTGAGCATATCGATCTCAGAATCTCCCACATAAACTGAATCCTCTGCCGTTACATTAAGATTATCCATTGCTTTTTTTAGCATATCTGGTGCGGGTTTTCTCCTTATACCCTCTGTCTCTCCTAAAGAAATATCAAACAGCCCATAAAAAAGATCCTCAGATAATTTTTTCACTGCAACATCCGGTTTATTAGATACAACAGCAGTCTTTATACCCTTTTCTCTTATTCTTCTTATGGCTTCTATTATCCCTTTATATGGACCTGTCTTTATATTACAATTTGCAGCATAATAAGGCATATAAATCTTTGTAATACGCTCTACTTCCTTATCATCCGCAACATATATCTTCTTTTCTTTCTCTGTTCCGATAAGATCTAACTTGTCTTTATCTACACCTGCTTCCGTAGCAAGACCTCTCTTAACAGCAACCTTAACTCCCGAACCAAAGAAAAGTTTGGTCATCTCTATTCCATAATCTGCTCTATGGCCTGCTTCTTTAAAAGCATGATTAAGAGCATCTGTAAGATCCCCTAATGTATCAAGGATCGTCCCATCCATATCAAAAAATACTGCTTTTATCATATCTCATCCTTATGGTCTTCTAGATTAATATCATATATATTTTTTACTAAAATGATATCGTCACCTATTTTAATCGTTCCATTTATTTTATCAAGTTTTTTTATCACACCTGATACTTCCATTACTGTCCCCGTATCCTTACTTCGCCCGTCAGCTATAAAATAAGTGATACGTCCTCTCACTTCTTCTCTTTTTTCTATTCTTTCATCAATTATTAGTATCACCTGATCCAAAAGCTGTTTTTCGTCCTCAGAAAGATAGATATAAGGAGCATAAAGAATATTTTCTTTATCTATTTCTTCATCGAATCCTCTCAATGCATCAAATGAAGCAAATATCTTTGCCCTGTCTAAGATATCCATCTTCGGATGCCTGATAGAGAAATCATCATTATCATGTTCAGGCCTTTTTTTATCAATTATATCACTATAATCTGATTTCATTTTATGCTTTATGGCCTCCAATTTCCCTGTTTCTTTCAACTGCAGTTGCCCCCTCCAAAAGATTCGTTCCCCTAAGGAGTGCATTCTTTCCATATTTTGATTTAATGGATACAATAGCTTTCTGCATTTTCTTTTCTTTATCAAGTTTTTCTTTATCTTCAAATAATCCTAACTGATAGAATGTATCTTCCTCTCTTCTTACATCATTGGCATTTATATACATCCTTCGTACTGTCAGCTTTTTATCCACTATCCTATCATATAATTGAAGAACATGATCTATTATCACTTTAGTAGAACTGGTATAATTACCAAGTTTTATGGTTCCATGAGCATTTTTCGGTATTACTCTTCCATATCTGTCAGAAACCACATCTCCACTATACCCTCTTTCCACCGCTTCTTTATCATAGCCGATCTGAATGGTCACAGAATCTGTCACAAGACCTTTCTCTACTAGTCTTAAGGCCATGATCTCTGCCATTTCATCAATGATAACTCTCGCTTTTTCAAATGTATATGGTTCTGAAAGCACCTGTCCTTCCGAAAGAGAAGAAGACATTGGCTTATAAGCCTTAATCTCTTTCATAGTAACAGGTTCAATGCCAAATGCATGATCTATCAGTATTTCTGCATCTATTCCAAAGAGTTTGTAAAATATCTCCTCATTGTTTAATGCACGCCTCGCCACATCTCCCATGGTATACATTCCATATTCCTGAAGCTTTCTAGCTGTTCCGGGGCCTGTTCTCCAAAAGTCTGTAAGGGGTTCATGAGGCCACATTTCTCTCTTAAAACTATCCTCATCTAACTCTGCTATCCTTACTCCATCACTATCTGCCTTCATATGTTTTGCCTTAATATCCATAGCGATCTTTGCAAGATAAAGATTAGTCCCTATTCCTGCAGTAGCAGTTATCCCTGTGGTTTTTAAAACATCATGGATCATATCCATTACAAGTTCATGGGCAGACTTATCGTATGTATTAAGATAATCCGTAAGATCCATAAACACTTCATCTACGCTATATACCACCACATCCTCAGGAGCTATATATTTCATATAAATGCTGTAGATTTCTGCAGACTTCTTAAGATAATGATACATCTGTGGTCTCGCTATGATAAAGTCCACTTTTTCCTTAGTACAGGCTTCATATTCTCTTAGTTTAGCCTTAACTTCAAAAAGCCTTGCTCTTCCCGGTATCCCATAAGCTTTAAGGGACGGGGAAACAGCAAGGCATATCGTCTTATCCGTTCTGCTTTCATCTGCAACTACAAGATTAGTCTTAAGAGGATCTAATCCTCTCTCAACGCATTCAACAGATGCATAGAAAGATTTTAAATCTATTGCTGCATAGATTCGCTGCATTTTTTTCTTCTTTCTCTATCTATATCGATCCATTCATCAAGAGTAAGAGGTTCATAATCTGAAAACATTGCAAAGCAGTTTATCATATTGCAAGGGATATTCATAAAGTCACCCTGCATGGTCTTCACCCTCTCTTTTCTTGTGGTCATTATAAAGCTGTTAATAAGCTTTTCATCAGTAGTATTATGTACGTGTCCATATAACATATATGCAGTGGGATTTCCCTGTTTATCCCGCCTGTACTGACCGTTATAACAAAATACCGGATAGTGGGACAGAATCACATTTCTTCCATTATCCTCGATCTCTGCATAAGATTTTATCCACTCAAACCTTTTCATGTTACATTTCTTATCCAAAAGGAACTTATCGTGATTTCCTCTTATGAGATAAATCTTCCCCTTAAGTCTGTCCAGTATTTCATTGGTCTTTTTTGCAAATATCACAGAAAAGTCCCCTAAAACATAGACCTCGTCTATATCTGAAACTTTTTCATTCCATTTATTTATCATATATTCATTCATTTCATCCACAGAAGCAAAACCCCTGTTATCCATGGCATCATTTAAAATGGCATGGCCAAAATGAAGATCGGATATATACATTTTTCTAACTGGTACTTCCAAGAAACCTTCCTCCAATACCTTAAAACATTTTTATACAAATCCACCCGTTACTCCTGAACCTGCATTTGGAGATATTATTGACCAGATCAGGTCTGCTACAAAGAGTAAGAGAAGAACAGTACAAAGTACCTTTCTATATTTAGTGCTCATCTTTATATATTGATCATCAAGCCAAGGAGATATCACATAAGTAAATGCAAATCCGGCAAACCCAAAAAGCAGCACTCCTTCAAGACAGATACGGCCATTCAGATTCATAAAGTAACCGGCATAATCCCACCATTTAGTATCAAATAACACTTCAAGTATCCAGGAAGCAAAGTATTCCAAACTTCCGCAAAGGGTCATGGCACCCACAAACAACCATCCCGGCTTTTCCCTCAGAGGTCTCAGGAATACCATTATAAGCAGTCCTCCACAACCATAAATAGGCAGCCAAGGTCCGTGCATAGTTCCTCTGTTAACGAATTGTCCCGTCATAGCAAGATAGAATATAAATTCCCAAACCCATCCTACAAGAGAATAAGTAAAGAATAATTCCACAATGGAAAGAAAGCTGTACTTTCTTCTGTAATCTCTTTTAAGATTTTCCACATGAGGAACTTTGATATCCAGTACTTCTTCACCTGATGGATGCTCCTCCTGAACTACATATTTTATATCAAGTGCATCATCATTAAGAAGTTCTCTCAAGTGTTCAGGCAATTGCTTCTTAACTTTTTTTCTAAGGAACATATAAAGTTCAGCATTAACGCATTCAAAATATGAATTAGCAAAAAACAGACCAACGATATTAAATGATAAAAATGATAAAACAAACCATGGGAAAAATGTTACATCTAAAACAAACACATTCCACTTCTCATTTTTCATCAGCTTCTTCGATAACTCAAAAGCATCTTTCGTCTTTATCTTTGGATTTTCCGCCAGAATATAAGGTATCATCCTATATTCATAACATTTGATGATTCCGCCTATTATAGTTAAATCCCAAAGAATCTGTCTTATATATCTTATAAACATTACATGACTAACATTGATAAGTCTTTTGTTCTTATAGGTAAATAATATCTCTTTTGCTCTTGTGCCAGAATATCTTCTTTGCTCGAGGAAATATCTGTTTTTACCAACTGCGATAACATTCTTTATATATACAAATGAAAGGAAAGATATTACCACAAATATAAATATTATGATGGAGCTTCCAATCTTTCCGTTAAATACCAGCTGATTGATACCATTCATAAATCCAAAGACAAAGGACTGACTTCCCAGAATTGAATTAACAAATACCGAGGCAAATCCTGCAGAGTATTTCTCTGATTTCGTCTGTATCTTTGAAGGGTCCTTAATGGAATTCATATTAAAAATATTTCCCAAAAATTCCCCAAGTATATCTGAGTAATTAAGAGCTTTATCCTGTCCGTTTATATAGCTGTACGTTCCTCTTATCCCGCTTACGATAATATCCAGCTGATTCAAAGCCGATACTTCACCTGATACTGTAGATATTCCGCTGCTGTCGTCTCCCAATATAGAGATAACTGACTTTTCTTCCTTTACCCTTTTAATATTGGCAAGTCTTCCTGAATAAAACTGATATCCACCATTGATAAGTATCAGTACAACGAACATTACTGCAATATTAAGTATGTAATTTCTTTTAAGATTTTTCTTTGCTTCGCGCTTGATTTCGCGGCGTTTTGCCGTTGATATCATAAAATTCCCCTTATTTTTTCCCTACTTTTATAAAGGCTTAAAATCTGAAGCTGGATGTTTACATATAGGGCATATAAAATCTTCCGGAAGAACTTCTCCCTCATAAATATATCCACAGATCGTGCATATCCAGCCCTTCTTTGTCTCCTTAGCCTTATCAGGAGCCGGTTTTATATTTGACTGATAGTAACCATAAGTGCATGACTCATCCCCTGCCAGTACTTCGCCATCAGTAACATCTGCTATAAATAATGTATGTGTTCCAAGATCCACTGTATTAATTACTTTAGCTGAAAGATAAGCATTACAGCCATTTGCAATATAACATATACCGTTAGCAGCACGGCTAAGGTCAACTCCAATGGCCTTATCCACATCTCTTCCACTCTGGAATCCCCAATGTTTAAAAAGGTCAAATCCAGCTTTCTCTGAAATGATAGAAACATTAAATTCCTTTGTCCTTATTATCATATCATGAGTATAGTTTGATTTATTAACTGCAATACTTATCCTGTTCGGTTGAGAAGTAACCTGGATAGCTGTATTGATTATACATCCATTATCCTTATCACCTTCCTTTGCAGTTAAAACAAAAAGACCATAGGTAAGCTTGTACATTGTTTTTGGATCCATATTGTAACCCTCCTTATATAAAAATAATTAACCTCAAAACTATATTATCAATAATCTAACTTAATATAGTTTTTACTCTTTTTTCTGGTTATTCCTATATCATTAATCCCCTTTTTAGGAAATTCCAGCGCCATACGCTTTGTTTCATCTGAAATACCGGATGTGGCTTCAGCTATTTTTTTAATACTGCTGAATCCATTTTTTAGAATATCGCTAAATCTTTCTATTCCAGCCTCTTCAAATGCTCCAAAGATTTCTTCAACAAATATCTTTCTCTTCTCCATATCCTGATCTTTCAGCCACTCATCGAAAATCTTACCAGCCCACACTGACCCTCTTTCGAATTTCTCAGCATATAAAAAATCATGATAATCCATCTGCCAGGTTACAAGGCTATGCTGTCCCAATCCTTTTGCAGTGCTTTGAACAAGCCTTGTATCTGTGAATTTTGCCTCAAATATCTTTCCTATAAAACAACTTTTAGGACTTATCCTGGTGGTTTTATCATCAAGACTCCTGTATAATTCTTTAATTTTCTTCTTTGTATCTGCTTCATTATTAAGGAAAGGATTTGCCTCTGTTATCGCCCTCTCATTAAGAACAGGATCATATATTCCAGGCCCGTCAAACATATAAATATGCTGAAGCATTTCTTTTTCCTCATCCTTTAATACAGCCGCTGCATAAATAGCAAGGTTGCCGCCTTTTGAATGACCACATATAAAAAACGGTCCATCTATTTCATCCTTAAGCCTTGCCTTTATATATTCTCCAGCTTTTTTCTGAGAACCCGTCGTCTCGAAACTCAGCATAAAGTCTTCTTTCCAACCCACGACAGAATCATCTGTCCCACGAAAAGTTATTACTTTTATCCCATTATCCAGTTCAAATGTTGCCGCAGCGAACTGAATATTATCCTCTATTACTGTAATATCAACATACTTACTTATCCTGATATTTCCATATCTCTCTGTATCACAGGCAGCAAGAAGAAAATCATCATATTCTTCTTTTCTCTGGATATAATCCCCATTAACTATAGAAAAGTCAGTATGTGTCTTTATCTTTTCTCCAACATCCTTAAACGTAATATAGTCCTTATCCTCATTATCTCCCTGGATAAACGGATTAAAATCCGTATAGATAAGCTGAGATAATACGGCTGCGTCCCTTTCATTAAATACATCCTGCTTAAATGAAAGATCTCCGCGCCATTTTATATAATCATATAGCGTTACTGCTTTCTTCATCTTTGCCCCCAAAGAACAGCCTGTCAACTAATTCAGGGAGATCCTTTAAACCACTTATTGCTTCAGTTGGCTGTTCCATCTTTCCAAATCCATAAGAAGCGTAAATAAATGGTACTCCCGCCGCTGTACTAGAAAGATAATCTGACTGAATATCGCCTATATAATAAGCCTTATCAAGCCCATTATCCTCAACCATTTTCCTTATATTATAAGCCTTATCCTGATTATTATCTCCATAACAGAGAATATCATCAAATAAGTCCTCAAAATGATAATGACCAAGGAACGCTTCTATATATCCACTCTGACAGTTACTAACAATATAAAGATGACATTTCTTCTTTAATTCTATCATAGTCTCTAAAAGATCCGGATAGAGGATTCCACCGTGTTCTCTTAGATAATCATTTTCATTATCGCCACATTTTTTAAGAAGTGCTTTTCTATCTGCCTCAGAAAATTCCGGGAACATGATATCTGCTATCTTATCCATATTAAGACCCATAACCGCCTGAATATCTTCCTTGGTTATCACTCTGTCTAGTTTTGTCTCTCTTGCTACAACTTCTGTCCAGCTGCTGGCCACTCCTTCTGCTGAATCCCAAAGAGTTCCATCCATATCAAATATAAGTCCGTATTTCATAGCTACCTCTCTTACTAAACTTGGTCTTTAATTTTTAGTTTTTTTGTGTTAATCTTTACGCATAATCCATTTTATTTTACTATACCAAAGGAGAATTGTCACATGGAATTGTGGGATATCTATGATAAAGATAAAAAACCAACCGGAAGAACAATGATACGTAATGACTGGCACATGAAACCGGGAGACTTCCATCTTACAGTTCTCGGAGTTGTTCAGAATAAAGAAGGAAAATATCTTATTACACAGCGTGTCATGACCAAAGCATGGGCTCCAGGACATTGGGAAGTATCAGGTGGCGGTGCACAGGCTGGTGAAACATCCTATGAGGCGGTTTGTCGAGAGATAAAGGAAGAAACAGGCCTTGATGTTTCAAATGCAGAAGGCGGACTTTCCTTCACATATCAGCGCATTAACCCAGATGAAGGGGATAATTATTTTGTTGATGTATATAAATTCATTTTAGATTTTGATGAAAAGGATGTATCTTTCCAGGAAAAGGAAGTTTTAGACTATAAACTTGCTACCCCTGAAGAGATCAAGGCTTTAGGAGAAGAAAAAATTTTTCTTCATTATGACAGCATTAAACAGATTTTTAATTAATTTAGATTAAGAGGATTCGCTATGCTAAATATAGATCTCCGTCCATTATTGGAAAAATTATATTTTTTTTCTTCCACAATTCAAAGCAGCTCATCTGTATTTCCAAAGAATTCTCCAACTCCCCTCAGGTTTCTTGTAAAAGATGACCTTATAAATTTCTGTGGATATATATATACAAAAACCACACGTGACGAGGAAGAATTTGAAGTTGATTTTCTTAACAAACATCTTGAAATAACCATTACTGCCAAGAATTTTCAAAGACTTAGAGCTGACAGGATTATTGGAACTGATTTTGAAAATAAGGTCCCACCTTCTCTTGTCTATTTCGTAAAGAATGACCTTCTTCCTGAATCAGAAAAAGTCGGCTATAAAATGTCCGTTGCAAGATATTATATCAATGCCTTTAATAATGTAGGCTGTGCTTTTCTTGCTTATAACGGTATAAATGAAAAAGAAGCTGAAAAGCTTTCAAAATATATCACCATGATGAATGATTACGTAAATCAATTCAACGTAGATCATGTATCTAACGGTGGTAAATATTCCATGTCCACTGAAACAGAATCAGTTTCAGATAATAGAATATCCGGAAATGTCATTATCTCAAACGCACCAGAAAATAAGTATAAAAATAATGGCAGCCTTCTTCAAAATGGTACTGAAGAAAGTAACAAAGGAAAAACTGATGAAGAAAAATTAGATGAATATATGAATGAATTAAATTCACTCATAGGTCTGTCTAATGTTAAAGAAGAGATTTTAAAACAGGTTAATATGGTTAAGATCGCTTCCATTAGAAAAAAAATGGGACTTAAGGTTCCAGATATTTCCTATCATCTTGTTTTTTCAGGTAATCCGGGAACCGGTAAAACAACTGTTGCCCGTCTTCTCTCAAAAATCTATCAGGCTCTTGGAGTTGTATCAAAAGGAACATTTGTTGAAACAGACCGAAGCGGACTTGTTGCCGGGTATGTTGGCGGAACCGCAGAGAAGACTACAGAGATAATCAACACCGCCATAGGTGGAGTGCTCTTTATAGATGAAGCTTATTCTTTAACCAACGCTTCCACCAATGAAGACTTTGGTCCTGAAGCAATAGATACTCTGCTTAAACGTATGGAAGACGACAGAAGTGACTTAATAGTTATTGCTGCCGGTTATACAGAACCTATGAAGACATTTGTTGAATCTAATCCGGGACTTAAATCCCGTTTCAGCAAATTCATTGAATTTACTGATTATAATCCTGCTGAACTTAAACTGATATTCAATCATTTCTGTCAGGAACATGACTTTGTTTTAAATAGTGATGCTGATGAATATGTTACCAGATATCTTGAAAATCTTTATTTCAATAAGGACAACGATGATACCTTTGGTAATGCAAGAACAGTAAGAAATTATTTTGAAAGATGTATCGAACGTCAGGCTTCAAGAATTGTAATGAATCCAAACCTCGATCAGAATGTTCTTACAACATTCAGAATAGAAGATGTTACTGAAGATATAAAACTGTATTAAGTTTTTTACTTACAAGAGGTTAGATAATATGAATCAGTCCAATGAATATATAGATCATAACCGTCAAAAAAAGATTGCCGTAATAAATGATGTTACCGGTTTTGGAAGATGCTCTGTGGCAGTTCAGCTCCCCATCATTTCAAAGCTTCACATCCAGTGCTGTGCTGTTCCAACAGCCATCCTCAGCAATCAGACAGGTTTTAAAAGTTTTTTCATAGATGATTATACGAAACATTTTAAAGAATATACTGCTGAATGGAAAAAGATCGACCTTCGCTTTTCCGCTATAACTTCAGGATTTCTTGGATCAGCTCAGCAGATTGAGATGATTTCTGATTTCATAAAAGAATTTGATAATGGTGCACCTATAATAATAATCGATCCGGTTATGGGAGATCATGGTCACCTTTATCCTAACTATACACCGGAAATGTCCAGAGCCATGAAGCGCCTTATAGGTCATGCTGAAATAATCACTCCAAACCTTACTGAGGCCTGCTTCTTATGTGACATTCCTTATCATGAAGGCAAATGGACCAAAAAAGAGATTAAAGTCCTTATGGATAAACTCACCCGTCTCGGTCCTGGAAAAATTGTAATTACCGGAATATCTCAAGGCGAATTTGTTGCCAATGCTGTTTATGATCCATCTTCCACTGATGAGATTCTTTTTACCAGACAGGCAAAAATTGGCACAGAAAGAAATGGTACCGGAGATGTCTTCTCTGCCATCATCGCAGCTGACGCGGTAAACCATGTACCATTTATCCAGTCAGTAAAACGTGCTTCACGTTTTGTAAAACTCTGTATTGAAAAGTCAATTGAAATGGGAATACCAAATACTGACGGAGTTGCATTTGAAGAAGTTGTCGACAGATTAAAACCATATAATAAATAATATGGTTGAAAGGAAAGATAAAGAAAAATATGGAAAGAAAAGAAGAAATACTCTATAAGGTTCATAACGGCCTCTATGTTAATCTCACTAACAAATGTCCCTGTGCATGTACTTTCTGTTTAAGACAGACCATGGATAGAGTTGGTGAATCTGATTCCCTTTGGCTTGATCACGAACCTTCTTTTGAAGAAGTAGTTGATGCCTTTAAGAAAAAGGATATGTCTGAATTTAAAGAGGTTGTCTTCTGCGGTTTCGGAGAACCAACAGAAGCTTTAGACACTCTTTTAAAGGTTGCTGAATTTATAAAAAAAGAATATGACCTCCCTATCAGGATCAACACCAATGGTCTTGGTAACTTAGTTAATGGTCGTAATATCTGCCCGGATTTTAAAGGTCTTATTGATTCCATTTCCATATCTCTTAATACTCCTGATTCAAAGAAATATTATGAGATAGTACGTCCTAAGTTCGGTCCTGATTCATTTCAGGCAATGCTGGATTTTGCTAAAGAAGCAGCAAAATACGTTCCATCTGTTACATTTACAACAGTTGCCACAACCATCTCCCATGAGGATGAGGAAAAATGCCAGAAGATCTGTGATGATCTTGGCGTTAAATACCGCATCCGTCCTTGGGAAGACTAATTAATGATCATTATGAAGCAGGCTTTTTATCCCCTCTTTAAAATCTGTCTGGGGAATAAAGCCTGTTTCTTCTTTTAATTCACTTATATCCGCCAGGAGATGCATTACCTGTTTTTCAGAATAAGGTATTGCCCCAAAATTAATATCCGCTTCTGGGCATACTACATCTCTTATATCTTCAATATATTCTCTAAGGGGTCTACCTATGCCTGAACCTATAACATAGGTCTTTTCATTCTTACCATTTTTTGCAATAAGATAAAAAGCATTTGCTGCATCTTTAGAATAAAGGAAGTCCCAGATCTGTTCTCCCTTTGTGGTCTCCGGTACTTCTCCTGCCTTTAATTTAGATATCATACTATGCACCAGAGTCTTATCTCCATCGAAAGGTCCATATATACTAAGGATCCTGGTCCAGATAAATTCCATACCTAATTGCCTTGCTCTTATCTTTCCGAACTGTCCTGCAGCAAGTTTTGCGATACCATATCCATTTTCAGGGAACGTTGGAGTATCTGATCTTAAGGCATCTTTACATCTTCCATATTCAGCCTGAGATCCCGCTCCGATAAAAAGCTTAACCCCTAAAGCCTTGGCGGTATCCATTGCAAGCATTGCATATTTCACATTATCCATCTGGGAAGAAATATCATCTCTCCCCTGGCCAAAGGTATTCATCCACGCAAAATGATAGAACACATCATAGGTATCTGTAATGTTATGTCCCTCTCTTCTTGCCTCATTTATTAATTCCGGAAGTCTCTCAATATCTTTTAAATCGCACTTTATAATGCTGACTTTATCATTTTTCTTGATCCTGTCTATCCTTTTTGAAGCAGGATTTACAACAGCCGTTACATTGATGCCATTTGATGTAAGGCAATCTATAAGAGCCATACCAATAGCCCCGGTAGGCCCGGTTATTATCACATTTTTAAACTTTCTCATTCTTAACCTTCTTTATCACATTACTTCCCTTTATTGTCGGAATCTTAAAATTAACTCCAAATATCATCTTTATTACCCATACGAAAAATACCACCACCAGTACAGGTATCAAAAATGTTGTTACAAGATAAACCGCAATGGCATCAGCCATTCTATTCATTACAGATTTAAACTTATCCATAAGTCCATCAATTCCACCTGAAACAGTACTTATAAATTTTTCCCAGGCTGACGCATCCTCATCCTCAGCCACCTCTGTGACCTCGTGAGCGCTGTTTGTAGCCTCTTTTACCGTATTTTCAATAGAAGCCCTGTAAGAAGCTTCAACCGTGTTAGAAAGCCACACACTGGTTGGTACAAGAAAGAATATAAAACCTCCAAAAACTATGATCTTTTTTGCAAGACCATTACATGTCTCCTTAACATTCGGAAATAATAATCCAATGATAAGTATCAGACATCCTATTGGGATCATTATCTTAAATGCAAGAGCTCCTCCCACTGCAAGAAGGAATTTCTCAGCATATATAACGCAAAATATCAGTATGAAATAACCGCTGAAATCCGCCAGCTTTTCTGCTATTGGAGTTGCTGTATCTCCCGGGATCACAGTGATGGCCACCGATGCCGCTGTAGTAGCCGCAGATAAAGACATGACATTTAATTTCTTTTCATCAAGAGTCTTTGTACTTGCCTTAAATGTATCCGGATTTGAAAAATGTCTTCCCAAACCCAGAAATGATATAAGCGCTACAAGAAAAAGTGCTGCAATTATAAGTAATTTCTTTTGACTTTCTATTTTCATTTTCTATCCTCCAATGCTATCTATTTCCCTGTGATCATCTTAATTTCCATATTGTATTCACTAAGATCAGGATTCTGTTTTAAAAATGATATTATTATCTCATTTGCTTTTCTTTCTGCCTCTGCCCTGAGATTTTCATCTGCCAGCACTTCAGAATTCTTCTGTCTCAGCAATTCATCCTCAAGAGCATTGAAATCACTAAAGTCCTGAGAATTAAAAATGGAATCCTTAGAATCAACTATCTGAAAAGAAGAATGATCTATCTCATTTGAAAGAATCTCTAATTCCGGAAGCTTAATTATTATTTCCTTATTTTCATTATCGATCTCATATTCTATCTTTTCAAAATCATATCCCACCTTTGCAGTCCCCTTATAGGTAAATACCTGCTTATCAGTAGTAAATGGAATTCTGGATCCAAAAAATGTCTTATAGTCTTCATAGACCCCGGCATCCTTATAATGATATTCCTCAACAATAAGATCTCCTGCAGGTTTTATCTGAGATTCAATCTCATCCACAGTATATTTATGTTTTTCATTTTTCTTTTCGGATTTTATTTCTTTAAGATCACCATCTGATGCAATCTCTGTTGTGTCAAGACTTTCTTCTTTTCTTTTTTTCTCATCCACCACATTCCAGATAACAACAAACATTAGCACCAAAAACAGTGCCCCCACTAAACCTATCAGTTTTAGAACTGACTTATTATCTTTATTATCTTCATTTTCTTTATTTTCCACTTTTTTCATCCTCCTTCTCACTTTTAATTCCAGTTAATAAAAATTCATTCCCCATTTTATATAATAATTTGATTATACAACAAATAATGATTTTTGTAATTTTATTTGCTATAATAGAAAACGTTGAAAAACTATAAATATTTATATTAGATAATAAAGGGAATTTAAGGGAGTTATTGAATGAAGATCAAAAACAAAAAATACGATTTATATGATTTACTTCAGCCGGTAAAAGATTTCAAAGATTTAGTAGCTATGCGTGAAGAACTTACCCCTGACTCAATTGCTTTTTCTTATAACAATGATTCAGATACAAAGGTAAAAAAATCATTCTCACAGGTTGCTAAAGAAGTAAACTGCCTGGGAACCTGGCTTTATTCACAAGGTTATAAACCTACTGAAAAACAGTATCATATCGCAGTACTGGGAGACAACTCATACAAATGGATCATTTCTTTTCTTTCAGTAACAAACGGCGGTAATGTAGTAGTTCCTATCGACAAGGACCTTTCAGCTGCCGAAGTAATGAGAATAATAAAGAAAGCCGACGTAGACGCCATTATAATAGATGATGCAAAGAAGGATCTCGTTAAAGATATGGAACAGAGCTCTGTATATTTAATGAGTGAACTTCCTACTCTTATTGCTGAAGGACAGGAACTTATAAATAAAGGCAATAAGGATTATTTCAGTGCTGAGTTAAAGCCTGAAAATGATTCAGTTATAATCTTCACATCAGGTACCAGCGGCCAGAGTAAGGGCGCCGTACTTACAAACTCAAATATCGGAAGTGAACTTACTCTTACAGTAAAGAACTTTTGCCTTGAAGGAAATACAATAGCTGTTCTTCCTTTCCATCATGCATTCGGTCTTATCGTAGGCGTATTCATGGTTTATTACTATGGTCAGGAAACATTTATAAATAAGAATCTCAGAACTGTATCAAAGGCTCTTGTTACAGAGAAGCCTCATACAATGTTCCTTGTACCACTCTTTGTTGAAGCTTTCCATAAGCAGATCTGGCGTGCAGCTGATAAGCAGAAGTCTACAGCCAAATTAAAAGCGGCTATGGCCCTCAGTGATCAGATGCTTAAGACCGGTCTTGATATGCGTGAGAAATTCTTCGCATCAGTCCTTACTCCATTTGGAAAGAACCTTAAGTATATCATCTGCGGCGGCGCAGCCCTTGATCCTTTCTATGTAAAAGAATTCAGAAGCTGGGGTATCGAGATCTTAAATGGTTATGGTATGACAGAATGTTCACCTGTTGTATCTGTTAACAGAAACTTACACCATAAAGATGGCACAGTAGGACTCGGAATTCCTGAAGCTGAATTTAAGAAAGCTGAAGACGAAGAGCTTCTTATCCGTGGACCATTCTTAATGAAAGGTTATTATAAAGACCCTGAGATAACAGCAGAAGCTATCACAGAAGACGGCTGGTATCATTCAGGCGACTTAGGATATGTTGATGATGAAGGTTTCATCCATCTTACAGGCCGTAAGAAGAATCTTATCATTCTTAATACAGGTGAAAATATTTCTCCTGAAGAACTCGAAGCTGATGTACAGCTTGATCCAGGAGTAAATGAATGTCTTGTTTATGAAGATAACGGAAAGATTGTTGTTGAGATCTTCCCTGAGGAAGGTTTCATTGGAAATGCCACATACTTTGATAAGCTAATCAAGAAGATCAATCATCCACGTCCAGCCTATAAGCATATGACAGAGATCAGACTAAGAGAAGAAGAATTCCCTAAGAATTCAACCCATAAGATAATAAGAAAAAACTGGGGTAAGTAATAACCTCAA
This sequence comes from Lachnospiraceae bacterium UBA3772, assembly GCA_002371025.1. Taxonomy (GTDB): domain Bacteria; phylum Bacillota; class Clostridia; order Lachnospirales; family Lachnospiraceae; genus Eubacterium_Q. The sequence continues at coordinate 18,147 of DFFQ01000173.1, forward strand.
TGAAAAACGCCTGAACTAAACTTTAGTTCAGGCGTTTCTATTAGAATTTGATTTCTTCAAAAAGTTTTTTATTTACTGATACGTCATAGTCATATCCATCATCGATGCTTCTAAGCCAGTTCTTATAAAGCGCATCAAAATATTCTCTTTGCTTTTTCTCTTTAAGTTCTGCCTTTCTTTCATCAGTAGCTTTTCTATCTGTTAAAGCTTTTACATAAAAGATATGATAACCATACTCCGATTCAGTAACAAGGCTGTAACTATCGTCATCCAAAGTATAGATCATGGTACTGATCTTAGGACCATACTTCTCTTCCATTTCCTGTGGCGTAAGAGTGTAATACTGTGAGTATTTAAGGCCGTAATAATTTGAAAGTGCTTCTATATTCTTTTCTCCAGAACTATCCACAGGACTGATAAGTGTATCATAGGCCTGAACAGCCTTTTTTCTCATGACCTCTTTATTCTCATCACTTAAAGGAACCACGTCCCCGTTAGAGTCTAAAGTATAGCAGTCGAAAAACATGTCATAGATGACAGTCTCTCTTGCTTCCTCATCGCTTATCTCAATAGCGGCATCACTGACTACCTTATCATAAGTTTTTCTAGCCAGTGCATTTTCACGGATAACCGTACTAACTATTTCCTTAGTAAGACTCATTGACTCCTTCTGATCATCCGTAAGATTTTTCCAGAATTCAGAAGCCTCATATTCAGCTTGCTGCTCTTCTTCCTTCGTAAGGCTTACCCCTATATTCTTTGATTGAATGCATAGAACCTTAACCTTTACGATATTATCAATGATATCTCTTCTGGTAAGTTCTTCCATATCAATGGCATCTGTATCCGAATTAATCTTCATACTCCATATATCACTGCCATACGTTTCCTCGTATTCCTCTATAACAGCTTTTGAATACATATAGACTTCACCAATTGATATGCTTTTTTTATTAAATGTAAGCACTGAATCTGAATCATTTAATAATCCTTCGCTTCCACAACCACATAAAAGCTGTGATACCACGAGTAAGATCACCAGCATAAGCGGAATTAACTTAAATGACTTTTTTCTATCTTTCCTTGATATTTTTTTCATTTCTTACTTCTGCCTTCTTTATTTTTCTCTCTTGCTTTCGCTCTTATCTGCTCCGCCCTAGACATTACTTTTGTCTCTTCAGGATCTTTTGTCTCTTTTTCCTCTGATACTTCTATATCCTTATTTCCCACCATAAGGGTGTCATAGATATCATCGATTGCCATACTTATATTTTCAAGCATTTCATCCTGTATAAGCTTCGACATTCGAAGAGCAAAACCAGACTGTTTTGCTATGATAAGTCGCATCTTTCCTTTATATTTCTTAAGGAATTTTGGTATCCTGTCTGTCTTTATCTCAGTTCCATTCTTAATAAGGAAACGGACTTCATCATCTATATATTTTATATCAGTCATATTGACTTTATGAGCCTTGGCTCTGATTAGTGAAACATTTATAAGTCTTGTAAGAGTCTTTGGGAGTTCACCGAATCTATCCTTTAATTCTTCAATGATAAGATCTGCATCTTCTTCATCTTCGATCTTAGAAATCCTCTTATATATTTCTAACTTCAGGAATTCATTTTTAACATAATCATCCTGAATAAAGGCATCCACCGGCAGGTCTACTCCCGTTTCAAATTCTTCCTCAACCTTTTCACCCATCTTTGACCTGATAGCATTATTCAGCATCTTTACATAGAGATCATATCCAATCTCTTCCATATGTCCAGACTGAGTGCTTCCTAAGACATTTCCTGCCCCTCTTATCTCTAAGTCTTTCAGAGATATTTTATAACCTGAGCCAAGATCTGTAAACTCTCTGATGGCCTTAAGTCTCTTCTCTGCCACTTCCTTTATCATCTTATCTTTTCTATACATTAAGAATGCATACGCACTTCTGTCAGATCTTCCCACACGTCCACGAAGCTGATACAGCTGTGAAAGTCCAAAATTCTCTGCATTATGAATAATAATGGTATTGGCATTTCTTATATCAAGTCCGGTCTCTATTATAGTTGTTGAAACCAGAACATCTATTTCTTTATTTATAAATGAATGCATTATGGATTCGAGTTCTCTTTCATGCATCTTTCCATGAGCAAATTCAATATTAACATCAGGAAGAAATGAACGGAGCTCATTTGTTATCATGTCAATATCGTCAACACGATTATAAACATAATAAACCTGTCCACC
>DFFQ01000026.1 GCA_002371025.1 Lachnospiraceae bacterium UBA3772
CTAACTATGGCAGACGTAGAAAAAGATGATTCAATATATACTATTGAAAGTGAAGATAAGATGGGATATATACAGATAGCTGATGATGTGGTTTCATCTATTGCAGCTATTGCTATCACTGAAGTTGATGGGGTTTCAAGACTTACAGGTAATATCCCTACAGAGCTTATTGCTAAACTTGGCAAAAGAAATCTTGCCAAAAGCGTTAGAATTGCATATGATAATGACTCGGTTAAAGTTGATGCTTCAATACAGGTAAAGTTTGGATATAATATAGTAGATGTTTCCAAAGCTGTGCAGGAGAAAGTTAAATCAGCTCTTAGTCTTATGACTGGACTTGAATGCTCTTCTGTTAATGTCAGAGTTTCAGGCATTGATTTTAATGAGGACAAATAGGAGATTTTTTAAATTATGATGACAAGACATGAAATTAGAGATTCTATCTTTAGGATCATCTTCCGTGAACAGTTTGTAGGAAAGGATAATATGGAGCTTCAGGCAGGAGATTATATTGAGTCTCTTAAGGAAGAGCCATCTACTTATCTTCCAAAGTCTAAGATGAAGGAAGATGGCGTATCTGCTGAAGAAGCAGCATATATCAGTGGTAAGGCTTCAAAGATCCTTGCTGCAGCAGATGATATTGATAAGATTCTCGCAGAAGCAAGTAAGGGATGGGACATTAGTCGTATCGGAAAGGCTGAGCTTGCTATACTTCGTGTTGCAGTTTATGAGATTAAATATGATGAGGATGTTCCTGGCAAGGTAGCTGTAAATGAAGCTATTGAGCTGGCAAAAGCATATTGCGATGATAAGGCACCTGCATTTATCAATGGAGTACTGAGTTCACTGATTGAGGCCTAAATATGAAAGTTTATTCAGTTGGACAGATAAATAATTACCTTAAGAATTTAATACAGAGTGACTACCTTCTTCGCAATTTCCTTGTGAAGGGGGAAATCTCTAATTGTAAATATCACAGCATGGGACATATCTATTTCTCATTAAAGGATGAGACAGGTTCCATGCCTTGTGTTATGTTTAAGGGAAATGTACCTTCGGGCCTTAAGTTTGAATTAAAGAACGGACAGGCGGTTATTGTTCAGGGTTCTCTTGGAGTTTATGAGCAGGGAGGTATGTATCAGCTTTATGCAAAGAATATCCAGCTGGATGGACTGGGTGAAGGAGAACTTCATCTTAAATTTGAACAATTGAAATTAAAGCTCTATGAAGAAGGGCTTTTTGATTTTGAGTATAAGAAACCAATCCCTAAGTTTCCTAAGGCTGTAGGAATTGTTACAGCAAAGACAGGAGCTGCCATACAGGATATAATGAATATTGCAAGGCGTAGAGATCCTTATGTACAGCTGGTTTTATATCCTGCAAAGGTTCAAGGGGATGGTGCGGCAGAGACGATAGTAAAAGGTATTAAGACGCTCGATAAGATGGGGCTTGATACGATAATAGTCGGCCGTGGCGGTGGTTCTATAGAAGATCTTTGGGCATTTAATGAAGAGATTGTGGCTCGTGCCATTTTCGAGGCAAAGACTCCTATCATATCAGGTACCGGACACGAGATAGATAATACCATAGCGGATTATGTATCTGATCTTCGGGCACCGACTCCATCGGCGGCAGCGGAACTTGCCATTCCGGACATTATGTCTGAAATAAGAAAGATTGATAATCTCAGGAAGCAATTAGAGAGAGCTGTTAAGTCCAGACTCGACAGATACAGGCTTCTTAATGAAAAGTATATTGCTAAATTAGAAAAGCTCAGTCCAGAGCAAAAGCTTATTAATAATAATCTTTATCTTGCCAGTCTATCTGACAGGATGAAGGGGGCTATTGAAAGAAAATATGCTTTGTATGAGAGAAGATTAAGCGTTGATATAGCAAGACTTGACGGGCTTTCTCCTACAGCAAAGTTAATAAATGGTTTTGGATATGTTTCTTGCAGTGATGAACCAGTTACTTCAGCAAAGAAAGTTAAATCAGGGGATGAGATAGAGATTATTTTACATGACGGCTCGGTTCGTACCAGAGTAGAGCAGGTCCACAATTAAATGCATTGTTCGTTGGGATTATATGTGCCGGGATTGCTTAATTTTGAAAGAGGTATAAAATATGCCAAAAGCAAAGAAAAGTGAAGAAAAAGAGATAAATATTGAAGATTCATTTAAGAGGTTAGAAGAGATAACTGCACTCCTTGAAAAGCCGGACACGAAGCTTAAGGAAGCTATGGAGCTTTATACAGAAGGGGTTAAACTTGCAGATAGCTGTAAGAAGACTCTTGAAGGAGTTGAGAAGGAGATTAAGATCCTTTCTGAGGAAGAGTAGACTTTTTTTAGAATAGATTTTTAAAGAATAGACTTTTTTATGGATTCCAAGATCTTTTTTGGAGGAATAAGATGATTGATAAAGATAAATTAGAGAATCTTCGACTTGCATGTGAAGATGTTATAAGAAAATATATGCCAGAGACTACGGGACGTAACGGCAGGGTGGCTGAGGCTATGAATTATTCCCTTGAAGCCGGGGGAAAGAGACTTCGCCCAATGCTTATGTTCCTTACATATAAGGCTTTTCTTTCGGATAGAGAAGATGATAAGGTTGTAGAGCCATTTATGGCAGCTTTAGAGATGATTCATACCTATTCTCTTATCCATGATGATCTTCCTGCTATGGATAATGATGACTTAAGACGCGGACTTCCTACTTGTCATAAGAAGTTTGGGGAAGATATCGCTATTCTTGCAGGAGACGGATTACTCAACTTAGCTTATGAAGTAGCCTGCAATGGTTTTATGATAAGACCTGGAAACTTAGCAGTAGAGAGAGCTTTTAAAGTCCTTGCAACAAGACCGGGGCTTAATGGTATGCTGGG
>DFFQ01000111.1:0-752 GCA_002371025.1 Lachnospiraceae bacterium UBA3772
AAAAGAATAATAATCAATAAACCAGACAAAATATAATAAAAGACGCGAAAGAATTCCTCTAAAGGGCATGTTTTAGCCCGCTGGAGGAATTACTTTTGCGTCTATTCTATTTTTGGCGTTCGTTTGTCTACCTTATTTTGACGTTATTTTAATACGTGCTTATTTTGGTGGCTTTTGGTGTTATTTTAATCTTGAATTTTCACCTTCAAGGTTATATAATGATACAAAAAACGAACAAATGTTCGTTGCAATAAGGAGGTCAATAGAATTCAGATTTGCAGAAGAAAAATACATCGAAGACTTATGTTGATGTCATAGTGCATATACGCTATGACGGGATGATTATACCGATGTATATTATCTGGGAAGATGAAAGAAAGTTGAAGATTGATAAAATTGTAAATAAGAAACCAATAACAGATTTATCCCGAGGGCTTGTGGGTATGGAATATACCTGTATGATCAATGGTAAGGTAGGTCATTTATATTCAGGAGATTTCAACAGGTGGTATGTAGAAATGTTCTATTAGTTGTTGTTAAAATGTGGAGAAAGAGCGTATTTATAAAGGATTTCAAGGCTTTTTAATTTCACTTTTTTTACACAGATTAGGAACCTCTTTTTCACATTTGGAGTGTATATTTTAATTATTCCAAGAGGAATAAAAACCTTCCCCCACATTTTTTCATACCTTTTAGGAGCCGCCAATCTGGCGGCTTCTTCTTTATGTGCGAAGCCGAGCCAAGGTCATATA
>DFFQ01000111.1:922-19511 GCA_002371025.1 Lachnospiraceae bacterium UBA3772
TCATCGAGCCGTCAGGCGAGATGTCTGCGAAATGACTTGTGTCTGTATGCGGTGGATATCTGCCATTGGCAGATATATGACTTTGGCGAGGCCGCATCATCGAGCAAGCATTGCTTGCGAGATGTGACTTTGGCGAGGTCGACACGCTGTAGCAAGCAAAGCTTGCAAGATGTGTATGATTATGTAAACTGAATTCACTATCTGTGGTTTCCGTAAAATGTGAAATTTTCATATCAAAAATTGTTGATAAGTTTGTTAATAAGTTGCGCAATATGGCGGTATTATAACGTTTTTCAGGGGTAAAAGTTATCAACAAAAACTACAAATTGTTGATGGTAAGTTTACGCTAACACAATATCTTGTGTTTTCTTCTTGACTTTGTTTTGGCCCGAATATATAATCCTTAATAGCGAATATGCGCAAAATATTAAATGTAAATTTTGATTTGTAATCCGGGGAGGAACAAGAAAACCATGATTTATGATGAAGATTTAGATGGAAATCTTGACCTTGAGCCTACGCAAATCTATATTATGAAAAGATCAGGGGAGAGGGTTCTTTTCGATAGTACTAAGATTGCACAGGCTATAAGGAAGGCGAATCTCGAAGAAGGTATACTTTCAGAGAGACTCACAGAAGCACAGATTGATGAGATCACAGCCGGCATTGAGAAAGATGCAAGAAATGCAAAGAGAGATTTATCAGTAGAGGAAATTCAGGATAAAGTTGAAGATTCTCTTATGGGAACTGGTAAATTCAAGGTTGCGAGACTTTATATCACATATCGTTATAAGCATAACGAAATGCGTAAGATGAGCAACATTGATCAGAAGATTTCTGGTGTTGTTGAATGTGCTAATGAAGAAGTAAAACAGGAAAATTCTAATAAGAATCCAACAGTTCTTTCAGTACAGCGTGATTATATGGCTGGCGAATGGAGCCGTTATTATACAGGTAAATATCTTCTTCCGGATGAAATAGTTGCAGCTCATAAAGAGGGCATAATTCATTTTCATGATGGAGATTATTTCGCACAGCATATGCATAATTGCTGTCTCGTTAATTTAGGAGACATGCTTGATAATGGAACATGCATAAGCGGAACACATATTGATACACCTAGAAGCTTCAATACAGCATGTACAGTAGCATCACAGATTGTAGCTCAGGTAGCATCAAGCCAGTATGGCGGACAGACTATTACAATGTCACATCTTGCTAAGTATGTAGATGTAAGCCGCCAGAAAATAAAGAAGAGACTTCTTGATGATTTTGCAAAAACCGGACTTGAGGTAGATCCTGAAAAGTTCGATGAAATAGTTGAACATGAAGTAAGAAGAGAAGTTGAATCTGGTTGTCAGACAATGCAATATCAGCTGATCACACTTCAGTCTACAAATGGTCAGGCACCATTTGTAACGGTATTCCTTTATCTTAATGAAGTTCCAGAGGGACGCATAAGAGAAGACCTGGCTATGATCATTGAGATTATGTTAAAGCAGAGAATTCTCGGAGTTAAGGACAGAAAGGGTTATTACATTACCCCGGCTTTCCCTAAGCTTATATATGTTCTTCAGGAAGATAATATTAGGGAAGGATCAAAATACTTCTACCTTACAAAGCTTGCAGCTGAATGTACTGCTAAGCGTATGGTACCTGATTATATTTCTGAGAAGAAGGCTCTTGAGCTTAAAGGTGACTGCTATCCATGTATGGGATGTCGCAGCTTCCTTACTGCAGATCGCTTTACAGATGCAGGAGTTGGAAATATAGCAAATGCCCTTAATTTTGTTCCTGGAAAGCATAAATATTATGGAAGATTCAACCAGGGCGTTGTAACAATAAATCTTGTAGATGCAGCTTGTTCATCAGGTGGAGATGAAGAGAAGTTCTGGGAGATTATGAATGAAAGACTTGAGCTGTGCCATAGAGCGCTTCGTCTTCGTCATGAGAGACTTCTTGGAACACCGTCAGATGTTGCTCCTATTCTTTGGCAGGATGGAGCCCTGGCAAGACTTGAGCCAAATGAGACTATTGATAAATTACTTTATAACGGTTATTCAACAATCTCACTTGGATTTGCCGGACTTGCAGAATGTGTATATTACATGAAAAATGTATCTCATACAACAGATGAAGGAAAAGCATTCGGATTAAAAGTAATGCAGCTTCTTAATGATTCATGTAACAAGTGGAAGAAGGAAGAGAATATTGATTATTCTGTATATGGAACTCCACTTGAAAGTACAACATATAAGTTTGCTAAATGTCTCCAGAAGAGATTTGGTAAGATACCACATGTTACAGATAAGAATTATATTACAAACTCTTATCATGTACATGTTACAGAGAATATAGATGCATTTTCAAAGCTTACTAAAGAAGCTGAATTTCAGGTTCTTTCTCCAGGTGGAGCAGTAAGTTATGTAGAAGTACCGGATATGCAGAATAATATTCCTGCAGTTATTTCGGTAATGCAGCATATGTACGAGACAATTCTTTATGCTGAGATTAATACAAAGAGTGATATGTGTGATGTGTGCGGATATAATGGACAGATCCAGATTACCAAGGATAATACAGGTAAGTTAGTATGGGAGTGCCCAAATTGTCATAACACAGATCAGACAAAGATGCACGTTGCACGTCGTACATGTGGATATATAGGAACCCAGTATTGGAATCAGGGACGTACAGCCGAGATTTCAGACAGAGTTCTTCACTTATAAAGGTAATTCTTTAAAAATAAACAAATAAAACAAAAGAGACCCGAAAAAAGATGGAAAGAGAGCAATCTTCGAAAATCTATTTTCGGGTTTCTTTTATTATCGGAAATATTTTTAGGTTTGTTTTTGTGCGAAACCGACAAAAATGAAAATGGTTTTTGTTGACATTTAACATATCAAGTGCTAAAATCTGAAGCTGAGAGTTTGTATTAGTATTAAATATGGGGGCCACACTAATTAATAGACTAAAGGAGAAACAAATGAAAAAGTCGATTAAAAGAATAGGCTCATTTGCATTAGCTTCATGTATAGCTTTTGGGGTATTATCAAATGTTAGCTTAGGGGAAGTAAGAGCCGCAGGAACAACTAAGGATGTTTATGCAGGAGATGACATTGCAGCAATTATCAATGGTGCTGCAGATGGAACAACAATTTACGTTCATGCAGGAGAATATAAATATAAAACTCCTATTTCAATCAAGAAAAATAACATTTCTGTAATTTGTGAAGAAGGAACAGTTCTTAATGGTGAAAATGTTACTGTAACAAGCAGTAATGAAAGTATGGTTAAGATCTATGGTGATAATGTTGTAATCGATAACCTTGATGTAAAAGGTCTTAAGTCATCTGATTACAATGTAGTTCCAGTAGGATACAGGGTTTGTGGTGGAGCAGATCACGTAACAATTAAGAATTGTGAAGTTTATAATATCGGATGTGATTATAAAGATAAGAGTAATATAGATGAATATAATGCTCATGGTATTATCGTATCTGGTGATGTTAAGTCAGTAATAACAGATGTTACAATCGATAATTGTCACGTTCATAACTTAACACTTGGACAGAGTGAGTCATTGGTTTTAAACGGTAATGTTGATGGGTTTAAGGTTATCAATAACTTAGTAGAAAATAATGATAATATCGGTATTGACCTTATCGGTTATGAAAAGCAGTCTAGCAAGAATACAGCTGAACAGAATGAACTTGACAGAGCAAGAAATGGTAAAGTAGAAAACAATGTTGTAAGAAACATTTCATCAGGAAGCAACCCAACATATCATGGCAGCAAGTGTGCTGGTGGTATCTATGTTGATGGTGGTACATTAATTGAAATTAAGAATAACTATGTTGAGAATTCTGATATAGGTATCGAACTTGCCAGTGAGCATAAGGGTAAGGTAACAGATTATATCACTGTAACTAATAACACATTAGTTAAGAATCAGGGATTCAATGCTATAAGCATTGGTGGATGTGAAAAAAAGAATGGTTCTACAGGAAATTGCACATTCACAAAGAATATTGTTTATAATGAAAAAAATCATTGCTTTAACTTCCAGCAGATTGAAGGAACAAATGAAATTACAGACAATGTATTTATCAATACAGCATCAGATGTTTACGAAAAGGAAAGTGCTTGCAGCAGTGATGCACTTAAGAATACAAAGATTTCAAATTATATCTCACGTAAGACATCATTTACTACAAATGATACTGTAATTAATGTTAAGTCTGTAAATGTCGACAGTGAGAAATGCATAGTTACAATTAATTCAGATAAGGATTTTAGTGATTACGGTGCGAAGATCGATAAGACAAATGAAGCAGCTGGTAACACAGATGCAGATAAGACAGAAGAGACAACTACTCCTGTAAAGGAAGAGGAAAAGACTGAAACAGGTAACACAAATACTACACCTGTTGAAGAAGATGATGAAGATGCTGTAGAGCCAACATATAAGATTTCAGCTCCAAGCTTCTACACAGTTAAGAAATTAAGTGGTGGAGCACAGCAGTTCACATTTAAGAAGACTGGAAAGACAAACTGGAAGCACATTACAGTAGATTTCACAGATGTTGATTTAGATAGATATAACAAGGCTTATATTACGGTTCAGGCATCAAGAAAGGATCTTTACCTTGGAATTACAAATAAGGATGAGGATGATCCAATATTCTACAGAAATCACTGGAGTGGAAATTCAAAGGTTGGTACAACTGGTGAAGTAACAATCGCAATTGATCTTACAGAAGATAACTGTGACGGATTATATATTTACTGTGATGCTACATCAAGCAGTACATATAAGAAGAGTCAGAAATTAACAATCAAGAGTATTACTTTTGGTAGAGAGTAATTAAGAACATAGCTCATTATTAAACGGATATAAAAAAGAAATAAATACAAACTCACAAAAAAGCTCAAATAAATTAAGGGGTGGCAGATTCGTCTGCCATCCCTTTCCTTTGTTAAGACCGGCACACCTGATCAAACTTTGATGGTGAGATGTGCTATAATGGATGAGTTAGTAAACAATTTTAAGGATAATGGGGATAAAAATGGATCTTTACAGGAGTATAGTAAACAGTTTTTATATAGAAAATGCATATCAGGAATGGAAGGATTATAGAGAGCATCTTACTGATCTTTTGATCAAAGCATATGAAAGATGTGAAGTCTCTGCGGAAAAGAAACTTCAGCTTTTAATTGCCGGTGGTGGACTTTGTAACGATATGGATATAGAAAGATTAAAAGAAAAGTATTCTATTACTGTAATGGATATTGATGAAAATGGGAAAAAATACTTCAATGATAAAAATTATGTAAACTATATTCTTCAATCATTTACAGGAATTGGTGAGAATGAATATAGAGAATTCCTAGAAAAAATGGTAACCTTTGCAAGAAATGTCAAAGGAAGGATTACATTTGAAGAAGTTGACATAAATGCAGTTAACGCTATAGAAGAGATAGAAGACAGAATTAGTATTAATAATGATATACCACGATGTGACGTATTAATATGCGCCGGAGTGCATAGCCAGTTATTTTCAATGTTCCCATATATATTTGAGATAATCATTGAAAATCTTTATAATGCAGGGCTTTTAGATAATGGAAGTAAATCCCTGGAGGACTTATATTTATCTTCTAAATTTATGGAAAAAGTAAAGAGATTAAATCAGAAGTTTATTCCTGAATTTAATAAATGTATTATTGCAGCGGCAAAAAAACTTTGTCTATTTTCTCTTGAATCAGGCGGCGTAGAAGGAGCAATAGAAGGAAGAATTGATCTAGAAGAAAATTATAAGGAAAAGATAATAATTAAAGATTCTTATGATTGGAATTTCAATCTTAAGGAAAATAAGATTTATCATATGGATATTTATTTACTTCAAAAATAAAAATCATTTTTGGGGATATAAGGATATTTTCCAAGTAACTTTGACTTAGAACATAGTATATGATATAAATTGAAGGATAAGTTTTTTAGATTTTTAAGTTTTTAGGAGACGGTATGGACGCATTTGTAACATGGTATCAGCTGCATTTAGCAGGGATATTATCACCAAAATTATTTGTATCGCTTATTTCTATGGTTCCTATGGTTGAACTTAGAGGCGGCATAGTAGTAGCAAGACTTTTAAAGTTATCACTGGGACAGGCGATTTTTTATTCATTTATAGGAAATATAATTCCGATTCCATTTATTCTTTTATTCCTTAGAAAGATATTTGACTGGATGAGACCAACAAAGCTTTTTGGTGGCCTTGTAAGAAAGATGGAAGAAAGAGCTCATAAGAAATCAAGTGGAGTTGAAAAGGCTGAATTTTTTGGACTTGTAGGCTTCGTTGGAATTCCGCTTCCAGGTACTGGGGGATGGACAGGAGCCCTTATTTCTTCAGTTCTTGAAATTGATATTAAGAAAGCAAGTCTTGCAATTCTTATCGGACTTGTACTTGCTTCAACAATAGTATCATTTATAAGCTATGGTGTTTTTCATATGTAAAGTATACGCGATAAAGGTGTGTTTGGCAGAGAATAAAGGACAAAATGTAAATAAACACATCAGGCAGAATAAAAAAGAGTGATATGGCTAAATGAAATATATATCATTATCAGATCATTTAAAAAATAAATATGGGACTAAGGTATATAAGATCTCACTTCAAAGTGGATGCAGTTGTCCTAATCGTGATGGAACAGTAAGTACAGGAGGCTGTACATTTTGTTCTGAAGGTGGTTCAGGAGATTTTGCAGCGCCACTTCTTCCTGTAAAGGAACAGATACGCTTAGCAAAGATGAGAGTCGAAAGTAAGATGCCAAAGTCACTTGAGGCAAAGGACAGGAAATATATTGCATATTTTCAGTCCTTTTCTAATACTTATGGAAATCCAGAGAGACTAAGGAAGTTATATCTTGAAGCAATAGAAGACGAGTCTATTGTGGGGCTTTCCATTGGTACAAGACCGGACTGCCTTGGTGAAGAGATACTTGAAGTAATTAAGGAAGTAAATGATATAAAGCCAGTCTGGATAGAATTGGGTCTTCAGACAATAAATGAAAAAACGGCAGAACATATCAATAGAGGCTATAAGTTAGATGTTTTTGAAAAGGCTTATAGAGATCTAAAGGAAAGAAATATAGAAGTTATAGTTCATGTAATACTAGGCCTTCCGGGAGAAACAAAAGAAGATATGTTAAATACTGTAAGATATTTAGCAAATCTTACGCCGGCACTGGACGGTATAAAACTTCAGCTTTTACATGTTCTTAAAGGAACAAAGTTAGCTGAAGAGTATGGCAGGGAATATTTTAAGATTTTTAGTATGGAAGAGTATACAGATCTTGTAGTGGACTGTCTTAAAATACTTCCGAAAAATACTGTAATACACAGGATGACAGGGGACGGGCCAAGAAAATTGCTTATAGAACCCCTTTGGAGCCTGGATAAAAAGAGAGTGCTAAACACTCTACATAAAAAAATAAGCTGTGAAGATATTTGAATAAAACGTAAAAAAAATGTGGGAAAATATATGAAGAAAAAGACAATTGTATTAGGATTTCTTTTTTTTAACTTATTATTAATGTCATTTTTATTGATTAATTCATTTATAATTGAGTCTGAAAAGAATATATATAGAGGTAAAAAACAAGAGATTTATACTAAACCAGATACAGTATTAAATAAAGAAGTTGCAGAGCAGATTTATAATACTGCAAATAAGTATAATTTAGATTTAATGTTAGAATATTATAATGAAAAAGGTAATAAAGATTATTATTGTATATGCAACAATCCTGCATCTTGGAAATGTGAATTACAGGGAGAAACTTTTGAAAATAAAAAAATATATTCAACAAAGCCTGAAAATGGAGAGTTGAGAATATATGGCTTTTTTTTTAAGGACACGATTGAAAGATATCTTCCATATGAAAAAATATTTGAAATAAATGATATAAATTTATCATCTATAACTATATGGATAGAATCAGAATATGCACCAATATATGAAAAAATGTTGGAAAAAATGGGTTATCAAAAATCATGCGAGAAATTTGAATATTATGATTACCAAGATGAAAATAAAAAATATCTTGCAGTAATGACATTATTTTTCTTTCTTGCTGTAATTATTTATGCATTTTCAAGAAATGCAGAATATGCCATTTGTTTTTCTCAAGGTTTTTCATGGTTAGATATTTTAAAACAAGAAATAAAAGATATATTTAAATCATCAATTATAGTAAGCTTTAGTTCTTTGAGTGTGGTTTTAGTCATATTAATAATCAAATTTGATTTTTTTTCAGTTTTAATTTATGTAAAAAAGAATATAATGCTGTTTGGCATTTTTTTAATTTGTTACATTGTGATTTTTTCATTAGCGGTTTTATATGTATATAATAAAATTGGAATTTTAGATATAAAAGGAAAATCATTAAATAGAAAATTGATTGTAATTAGTTTTTTTTGTAAGGTTGTAGCGATGGTTCTAATTTGTAATCAAGTTTCTAAAATAGTGACTTTATATAAAGAATTACAGGAAGATGTAATTATTAATAAAAATGCTAAAAAAATGACGGAAGGAATTGCTGAACTATTCATATCTGGAAAAAGATTAAATGATTATCAACTTTATATAGCTGAAAAATATCTTGATTTTTTAGAAAATACCGAAAATGTGTTTGTTGTTAAACTACCTAATTTGGATAACTATCAACGTGAATCTGCTGAAGAAATAAGTAGAAGATTAAAAAATTTACCGCCTGATGTGTATAAAGAAGTTATGCAGAGAAGAGAAAAACTACTTGATACAGGGATTATTACTAAAGGGTATTTAGAGAGTAATGAAATTCTTCTTCCAAACAAAGAAAGATTAACAAAAGATGATATAGATGATGATAAATTTAATTTTTTAGTTCCTGAGGGATATGACTATAGTTGGGTGGCTAAGGATCTTAAAGAGACATATGGAGATAATATAAATTTTATATATTATTCAAAAGAAAATACATTTTTCTCGTTTGATCCAGATATAAACAGATCTACAAATGGTTATGAAAATAATCTGATGCTTGAGGTAGTAAATCCTAAATTATATAAAAATATGTTGGATGGGAATGATGGGGTTAACACAAGCAAGGTAATAGATATGCTGTGTAATACATATATCAGATATGACAGAACAAGTGATTTATCAGCATATGAACAGATATATGATAAGCTTAATCTATATGATTTAACTATTGAAGTTAAGGAGACGGTTGTTGTTGATCAGATTTATTATGGAAGAATAAAAGATGATATAAATAATATAATAAAAATGGTGATACATATAGTTTTATTTGGCATAGCATATTATATTCTATTGTTTTATACGATTAATCTATTTGTGAATAATCATATAAAGGAAATCACGATTAAGATAAAAGAAGGATATTCTTTTATAAATATTTTTTGGATATATATTTTTATTTTAGCCTATCAATTGCCAATTTTTATTTTACAAAATAGACATTCTTCACATTTTATGATTATTTCGATATTTATAGTTATATTAGATATTTTTCTTTTTTGTGTGTTATCCAATTATATAATAAAGAAAATGAATCTCTCAAAGGTTGAGATTAGGTAATAATATAGCACAAATAGGTTTGATAAAAATACGAATGTAGAAGTAGGAGAAAACCTGATTAATCTCAGGAGAATAATATATTATGAGCATTATAAAATTAGAAAATATTACAAAGTCATATGGACATCATAGAATTTTTAATGATTATAACCTTTCTGTGGAAGAAGGGGAATTTGTGGCAATCTGCGGAGAAAGTGGAAAAGGTAAGACCACATTATTAAATATAATAGGAATGATTGAAAAAGCAGACAAGGGAGACGTATATCTATTTGATATAAAGAATCCAGATATAAGAAAAGCCAGTGGAAGAAAGTTGCTTCGAACAAAAATGACATATGTTTTCCAAAATTATGGCTTGGTGGAAGATAAGACTGTTCAGTATAATCTTAAAATAGCGTCACATTTCACAGAGGCAACTGAAAAAGATATGGAAGAAGTATTAAATAAAGTAGGACTGGATAAGACCATACTAAAGAGTAAGGTATATACTCTTAGCGGCGGAGAACAGCAGAGAGTAGCAATAGCAAGAGTGTTCTTAAAGAAATGTAAGTTGCTTCTTGCAGATGAGCCCACAGGAAGCTTGGATGCAGGAAATAAGGAAGTTGTAATGAAGTTATTTGAAAAACTTCATAAGGAAGGAACTACGATAATCATGGTAACTCATGATGAAGAAATATTAAAATATGCCACTCGAGTAATACAGCTGTAGTGGGGTGGCCTAGGCCCAAAAAAAGGAAAGGGTTGAATAAATGGCCATCTGCCCAAAAAAAGGAAAGGGTTGAATAAATGGCCATCTACCCAAAAAAAGGAAAGGGTTGAATAAATGGCCATCTACCCAAAAAAAGGAAAGGTACGAGCGCACTAAGAATGTGCTTTCGTGCCTTTCCTTTTTTTGATGTTATGGCCATGGAACGGTATCGGCTTTTGGATATGATTTTTTTAGTTATGTGCATAATTATATTTGAATTTAAACGTGTTATGGCCATGGAAGGGTATCGGCTTTTGGATATGATTTTTTTTAGTTATGTGCATAATTTAAACGTGTTATGGCAGTGGGGGGACATGACACGGAATGCTTGATTTTCACTATTGAATGCACTACTGTTGAAGTTGGTGGAAAAAACAGCACACTATAATAGACAGACATAGTTTTGATCAGAAGATTTTTAATACTATTTTATAAGGAGACAAAATTTATGAGATTTGAGAAGAAGAGTTTTTGGGATAAAAACGGAAATGAGTTTATTCTTAGGAATGCTGAGCTCTCTGATGCTTCTGATCTTATCAAATATTTAAAAGTAACTACTGAAGAAACGCCATATTTAATTCGCGAACCAGAGGAGGTTTCTTTAACGGAGGAGCAGCAAAAAAGATTTCTACAAAGTAAGCTTGATGCTGAAAGAGAACTTATGTTGGTGGCTATTGTTGATGGAAAATATGTCGGAAATTGTTCGTTAATGAGCGCTGGAGGATACAAACGGTATAGGCATAGATGCAATGTGGCTATTGCATTATACCAAGAGTATTGTGGAAGAGGGATAGGAAAAGTTATGCTTGAAACAATCCTTGACGTAGCTAGAAACCTGGGATATGAGCAGGCAGAACTTGAGGTGGTTGCTGAAAACAAGACTGCAATAGCGTTGTATGAAAAAATAGGATTTATAAAATATGGTACCTTACCTGACAATATGAAATATAAAGACGGAAAATATGTAGATGCATATTGGATGATGAAAAAACTTTAGTTAATTAATTCAACATAGAAATATATCTGGGTTAGTGAAACATATAATAACGAGGTTTAACTATGACTGAATGGTATCAGATAAATGATATAAAATTACTTATCATTCTGGGAATATCTTTACTTTGGATAATTGCAGGATATGGCTTATATGCGTTGATCGGAGTAAAGCATGGACCGGAAGGCGGAATAGACCAGATAGCAAATGCTATCGTCTATGTATTCTTTTGGAAGGTGTGTATATACATCATTCCATTTATATTTTCAGGCGTCAGCCTTTTCTTGTGGCTTTACCAGAATCATTCCAGTGCCTTAAAATGGGTGATCGCCGCTATAGTTGCAGGCTGTATCTTTTACAAGATTTATCGGAAACATCTTCGAAAGAGGATAAAAACACCGGAGAGTATCTCAAAAAAGCTTCCAACCTATGAAGACTGGTGTAAAACTAATTTAAATAAAAGATGGACTGAATCTGATCTTATCTGCCAATATATACATGATATAGTCTCTTATGCGATGTCGGAATTTCGTAGAATGTATCCTAATGGAGATATCATGTTAAAAACAGCATATATCAACGCTGCTTTGGAGGCTCATTTTCGTGAGCTGCCACATGTTGAAGGCTGGGAATACATCCATGATATCAGAGAAAGAATCCCTCGGCGTAAAGATGGGGATGGAAAATTTCTGCTGAAAAATTCAGATTTTTGTGTAATAGCTGATCATTATAATAAATCATTGAGACGTGATCACTGGTATGACAGATATATCTTCGTATCTTCACCGATTGTTGAATGGTACTCATGGCTTCCGATGCTTATTATCTTATATGACGACGGAACAATGGATATAACGATTGTGCCTTAAAGAATATAAAGGCCCGAGCGCACATTTTTAGTGCGCTCGGACCTTTCCTTTTCATACTACTGGTTCTCTTTTTTTGAAGCGATGATAAGGGAGATAAAACCAGCGAATGACAATCCGGCAGAAAAGAGTATCATGGCTGGAACTCCGAAACAATCTACTATCACGCCGCCGATGATATTTCCTACAGCACCACCAAGGCCAAGAGAAAATGCACCATTAAGTGACTGCCCCATGGCTTTATCTTTTTCATCTAATTTTTCATTAATATAGTAAACTGCAACCGGTGTGTAGACTGCAAATGCACCGCACTGCATAAACTGAGCAATGAAAAGTATAGCCATATTAGAAGCAAAGAAAGAAAGCAGCATCTTAAATGTAAAGAATAAAGCACTTATCATAAGAAGTCTTGTGGTTGTAAGCTTCTTAGACAGCTTTGCTGTAATTGTCATTACAGGAAGTTCAGTTCCTGCGGCTATTGCAAGTGCAATGCCCATGGAAGATGAGTCACCGCCTGCTCTTTCTATAACCTTTATAAGGAACATGTTAAACATGCTGTGGCCCATAAATATAAGTACGGTAGCAATAAGAAAAGGCATAAGGAATGGATATCTAGAGAAGAGTCCATTCCCTTTTTTTATATTTAAATCTGAATTCTCATTATTTTCGTGACTATTTGCCTTGAAGTTATCTCTGCTTGTTGATGCAGCGGGTTTTACATAAGGAAAGACGATAACTGCGACGATAGCAAGGATGCTGAATGATATATAGAGCGGCATCAGTACTGCAGGTCCGAAATCCTTTACAAGATATCCAAAAACTATTGATGAAATGGCATAGAATAAAGAACCAGAACCTCTTCCAAGACCAAAGTTGATATTAATTCCACGGTTAACTGTATCCATACAGATTGAGTTATACATTGATGTGATGGACACATCCAGCATGCATACAAGTGTAAAGAGCAGGATGAGTATAATACCATTTGATGGAATAAGATGGATCATTACAGCAAATGTAAGAGCTAAAATTTTTAAGCCAATTATCAGCTTTTTTATATCAAGCCAGAGGCTTCTTTCGATATATGAAATAAGAAGCGGCTGTACGATAACAGAAATAATGGCACCAATTCCGGTTATAAGACCAATGGTTGTACTGCTTTGGCCTCTGTGTGAAAGATAGACAGCAGTATAGCCCCAGCTGATAAGATATGATATCCAGAAAAAGATATGCATAAAAATATATATTATCTGGTATTTCTTAGTTTCATTTGACATGGATAAAAACCTCTAAAGCATAAAATGTGTGAAAAAAACGATAAGCATATTATGTGAAATATGCTTATCGTTGCTAGTATACGCGTATTTTATTTATATGTCGATAACATTTTACTGTCTATAATATGAAAGAAAATCCTTAAGTTTATCCATTGACTCAGAAAGAACCTGAATTCTTGGAAGATAAACAATTCTGAAATGATCCGGATTTGGCCAGTTAAAGCCGCCGCCTCTTGTGATAAGGATGTGCTTGTCGTGAAGAAGGTCTAAAGCGAACTGCTCATCATCAGTTATATTGAATCTCTTATCTAACTTAGGGAAGATATAAAATGCTGCCTTTGGCTTTACAACTGAGACACCTGGGATATCACATAAAGCATTGTAGATAAATTCTCTCTGATCGTAGATTCTTCCGCCTGGAACTATATAATTATTAACGCTCTGATAACCACCTAAGGCAGTCTGAACGATAGACTGGGCAGGAACATTTGAACAGAGTCTCATGTTTGAAAGCATATTAAGGCCGGCGATGTAGTCCTTGGCGATACGCTTATTACCTGAAAGAACCATCCAGCCGATACGATAACCTGCCACCATGTGAGATTTTGAAAGACCGCTAAATGTTACGCAGAAAAGATCAGGAGCAAGGCTTGCGATAGAAGTGTGCTTAAGGCCGTCCATTACAAGTCTGTCGTAAATTTCATCAGAGAAGATCATAAGCTGATGCTCTCTTGCAAGATCAACAATCTGCTGAAGGATCTCAACAGGATAAAGAGCACCGGTTGGATTATTTGGATTGATTATAACGATGGCTTTGGTATTTGCAGTGATCTTTTTTCTCATATCATCAATGTCAGGATACCATTCAGATTCCTCATCGCAAAGATAATGAACTGCCTTACCACCTGCAAGATTTACACAGGCTGTCCAGAGAGGATAGTCAGGAGCAGGAACTAAGACTTCATCACCATCATTAAGAAGAGCGTTAAGAGAAAGCTGGATAAGTTCACTTACGCCGTTTCCTGTATAAATATCATCAATAGAAAGATTTGGAAGATTCTTTATCTGGCCGTACTGCATGATAGCTTTTCTTGCAGCAAAAAGACCTTTTGAATCAGAGTAACCTTCAGTTTCAGTAAGCTGTGCGCTCATATCATGAACTACTTCATCAGGAGTTCTAAAACCAAATGGTGCCGGATTACCGATGTTAAGCTTAAGGATAGAAGTACCCTGAGCTGTCATACGGTTAGCTTCATCAAGTACTGGACCACGAACATCATAAAGAACATTATCTAATTTTGAACTTTTGCAAAATTCTCTCATATTATCTGACCTTTCTGGACTATTGCCATTGTTACCGGTTTGTTCAACTGTGTCTAAAGAAATTGAACTTTTTTGTGTATCTTTTAATTTGTCGGTTGATAGGTTGCTTGATTCTTCTCCCATAAGCCACTGAGGCTTAACCTGAAGAATGTCGGAAAGGCTTTTTATCATTTGTTCTCTTGGAACAGTCTTTCCACTTACATATTGACTCATATGACTTTTTCCGAGTTTGATACCCTGCTGGTTTGCCGCTCGGATAACGTCAGCCTGCTTCATATGAGCATTTTTCATTGCCAGTTTAAGGCGATCTGCAAATGTATCCTGCATAAATGAATCCTTTCCTTTCATTAAAAGTTCAAATTACTTTTTAGTTATAACATAAAATGAACTTCTAAACAATATCAAATTGAACTTTTGGCGTAAGACTTGCTAAAAAAACTATAAAAAGTTAAAATTTTTATATATTTTATATATGAGACCTATGGGTTAATCATATATATCATAGTTATTAGTTAAGAAATTGATGAATTGATAGAGGTCAGTATGAAAGAATCAAAGGACTATGACATCTTTTATAAAAAAATAACTTCAAAGTTAAGAGAAAAAGAAGATATAAGCAATACTCTTTTTTTGATCAATAAGGGCGTGGAGTTTATTATGTACTTTTCTTATATGATGGTTCTTGTTAATTCATTTTTTTATGAGAAGGGTACATTAAATCCTGTTAAAGATCTATGGAAGATTGAAAATCTAAAAAGTTCAATTTTAACAACGGCGCCATTTGTGATTATTCCAGGGACCGGTTTTGTACTGCTTACCATCATACGTAAGGCGATAAATAGAAAGAGGCCTTATGAAAGCTGGGATTTAGACCAGCTTATCAAGAAAGATAAAAAGGGACAGTCAATGCCCAGCAGACATGTTTATTCTGCAGCGGTTATCGCAATGTGTGTTTTATGTCTTAATCCCATCCTTGGTGTTCTCTGTATCATTATTGCAATACTTCTTGCAGGATTAAGAGTTATAGGGGGAGTTCATTATCCAAGTGATGTGGTAGTTGGCTTTATAGCCGGCATATTAACAGGTTTATTGATGTTCTTTTCTTAAGTATGAAGAGACTGAACAAAAAAACTTGATGAAAATCAACATATCTAAATTTAAGAATCTACAATTGTGGCCGGTTATAGGTTTAACCTATAACTGGCCATATTTTTTATATATTTGTTTTATTATCCCAGGGAAGTTATCATAAGTGACATCAAAGAAAACAAAGCTTCGTTAAGTAAAGCTTCGTGGAAGGAAATTAAAATGGCGATAATAGAGACTAAGAATTTGTATAAGACATTTGATATTAAGGGAAACACGGTAAATGCCTTAAATGATATCAATCTTTCAATTGATGAAGGAGATATATATGGAATAATCGGAATGTCTGGAGCAGGAAAGAGTACTCTGGTAAGATGCCTTAACTTCCTTGAAAGACCTACGAAGGGCAGTGTTATCGTTGATAAAGAGGATTTAGGAACCCTTAGTGATAAAGACTTACGAAAAAAGAGAAGCAATATTGGAATGATATTTCAAAGCTTCAACCTCCTGCAGCAAAAATCAGTAATTGATAATGTAAGTTTTCCACTGATCTTAAAAGGGGTTAAAAAGAAAGATGCAAGAGAAAGAGCAAGACAGCTTTTAGAAAGAGTTAACCTTTCAGATAAAGAAAAAGCTTATCCTTCTCAGTTATCTGGCGGACAATGTCAAAGGGTTGCAATTGCAAGAGCACTTTCAACAAGTCCTAAGATCCTGTTATTAGATGAAGCTACCAGTGCACTTGATCCAAAGACCACTACACAGATTTTAGATCTTCTAAAAGAGATCAATAAAGATATGGGAATAACCATGGTGGTGATAACTCATTCAATGGATGTGGTTAAAGCAATTTGTAATAAGGTAGCGATTATTGATGAAGGAAAACTAGTTGAAGATGGCTATGTAAATGAAATTTTTGCAAATCCAAGATCAAAAGCAACTAAGAATCTTATTGGAAATGTCATTTGCTTAGACCAGGCAAAGGAGGTGATGAGTAGTGTTAAAAGAACAAGTGATAAACATGCTTCTTCTTGGTATTAAAGACACTCTCTATATGACGATATTATCTACCATATGTGGTTATCTTTTGGGACTTCCTATGGGAGTGGCACTTAACTGTACAGCACCGGATGGATTAAAACCCAATAAGTATATATATCGTATTTTAGATCTTATATCGAATCTGGTGAGAAGCGTACCATTTTTAATACTCCTTATCCTGCTGATTCCTCTTACCAGGGCAATCGTTGGAAAAAGTTATGGACCTACTGCAGTTATAGTCCCACTGACTATATGTGCAGCTCCTTATATAGGAAGAATGGTGGAATCATCTCTTAAGGAAGTGGATAAAGGCGTTATAGAAGCGGCAAGATCCATGGGAGCATCCAATTTACAGATAATACTTAAGGTACTTATTCCGGAAGCAAAGCCTTCTTTAATAGTTGGAGCTACAATCTGTACAGGAACTATACTTGGTTATTCAGCTATGGCAGGAACCGTTGGCGGCGGTGGTCTTGGGGATATAGCAGTAAGATATGGTTATTATAGATGGCAGACTGGAATAATGGTGATCACCGTGGCGCTTATCGTTGTTTTATTCCAGATTTTCCAGAATGCCGGAATGAAGATAGCGAAGGTGACAGATAAGAGAACAAAGTAAGAATAATTGAAATCAATGAAAAGAGGAAAGAATATATGAGATTAAAGAAAATAACATCAGTACTTTTAGCAGCAACATTTGCACTTTCATCACTTACAGCTTGTGGAAGCAAGAAGGGAGTTGATGATAACACATCAAAGGCAGATCAGAAAGTTGGAACAGCAACTGAGGCAGCAAAGGAATTAGAGACTATCACAGTAGCTGCATCAGCAACACCTCACGCAGAAATTCTTGAAGAGGCAAAACCACTTCTCGAAGCTAAGGGTTATAAGCTTGAAGTTACAGTATTTGATGATTACGTACAGCCTAATCTTGTGGTAGAATCAGGAGAATTCGATGCGAACTACTTCCAGCACATCCCATACCTTGAGTCATTTAATAAGGAACAGGGAACACATCTTGTAAATGCTGGTGGAATCCACTATGAACCATTTGGAATCTATCCTGGAACAAAGAAGGATCTTAAAGATCTTGCTGATGGAGATACAATTGCAATTCCAAATGATACAACTAATGAAGCAAGAGCCCTCCTTTTACTCCAGGCAAATGGTATCATTACTTTAAATGATGGCGCTGGACTTACAGCTACAGTAAATGACATTAAGGACAATCCAAAGAATATCAAGTTTGAAGAACTTGAGGCAGCTCAGGTAGCAAGAGTTATAGGCGAAGTAAGCTTTGTGGTACTTAATGGTAATTACGCCCTTGAAGCTGGTCTTTCAGCATCAAAGGATGCTATCGCTTATGAAACATCTGATTCAGATGCAGCTAAGACATACGTTAACTTAATTGCTGTAAAAGAAGGAAATGAAAATAATGAAAAGATCAAGGCTTTAGTTGAAGTCTTAAAGTCAGAAGAAATCACAAAGTTTATTAATGAGAAGTATGATGGAGCAGTAGTTCCATTTGCTGACTAATATATCTCTACATTATTCCAAAGAACCTGCTTTCATGTAGGTTCTTTTTTTGGTTTGCGCGCCATGGGCGCGCT
>DFFQ01000111.1:19676-19884 GCA_002371025.1 Lachnospiraceae bacterium UBA3772
AGGCAAACCCTTGGCCTGACGGACAGGAACCACATATAAGGCTGGGAAATACGGATAAGTCGGCCAAAAGCGATGAAGTCCAAAAGTTGCTGGAAGTACCAGTAAATGTGGCAGGTAGATGAGGGAAAAGAGCGCACACCTTAAGCGCGGAGGTCTCACAGGCGGTCTCATTAGCCGTAGTAACAACGAACTGTGAGAAGTCAGCAGA
>DFFQ01000040.1 GCA_002371025.1 Lachnospiraceae bacterium UBA3772
GTCCATTTATTATTCTGATGATGATAAAGCGTTGAAAAAGTTTTTAAAAGACATGGCTATTTTGACAAGAGAGGTTGCAGAGTTCACATTAGAATTTAGAGAAGAATTAATAAGTGAAAAATATGATGAATTAGATAATTCTGTTTTTTATAGGTTCCTTCATCGCGATACAACTATTTATGGATGGGATGATACAACTAATTCCGAGGAGGATAATGAGAAGTGTAAAACTTTGGATGACTTGAGAAAAAAATATCCAAATTTAACTCGGGGAATCCAAAAGCACGTTATTGTTTATGATTCGTTTAAAGATTTTTTTGATGATATGGTAGGAACGGCAGGGGATCTTTGTTATCTGTCGGAACTTGGAAGTGACTACATTTCTTCGTTTGTTTTAGAAAAAAATATATTAAATATTACACCGAGTGGATGGGAAGCATATAACAAAGTGTTTGGAAACGCAGGAGATATTTTATGGGGGATTTCGACTTCTATAGGGATAATAGATGCCCTTGGTGATTTTTTTTCGGGGGACTGTGCAACTGGAATTGAAAAATTTTTTGATGTTGGATTCACTTCAACTATTGCTTATTTTCTGCCAAAGGCTGCAACTCCACTAATTGTAGAAGGAGCTTTAACTTGCTTTGCTAGCGGTGGAGTTGGCATTTTGGGAGGGTTATTATTAGTTGTTGGCGGAGGATATCTAATATGCAAAGCTGTTGAAAAAGGTGGGGAATTTTTATGTTTTGGTTATTCTTGGTTCCTAGATCAGGTAGAATTTGATATAGATTATTTTTGGGGAGAGTCCATTAAGGCACATTGGCTCAGGGATCCTCTCATCCTCGACCTTAATGGCACAGGCTTCGTTACTACCATGAACAAGGATGGAGTCCATTTTGATCTTAACTGTGATGGATTTGCAGAAAGAATTAACTGGACAACAGAGAATGGCTTGCTGGCATTAGATCTTAACGGTAATGGAATGATTGATGACGGTGGAGAAGTGTTTGGAGATTCAACTCTTCTTTTTGATGGAAGCCGTGCAAAGAACGGTTTTGAAGCTCTTGCCCAATATGATCTGAATAAGGATGGAATTATAGATGAAAATGATGAAATCTATGAAAGATTAAAAGTATGGGTTGATGCTAATGCAAGTGGTGAATCTGAAGAAGGAGAATTAAAGTCTCTAAAGGAACTTGGAATCAAGGCGATAAATCTAAATTATGAAGCTGTCAATGAGAAGACAGACACAGAAGTTGTTATAGGAAATCGCGCTACTTATGTTAAAGAAGACGGTAGTGAGATGGCTATAGGTGAGATGTGGGTTGCGCCAGCATTAATAGATTCTGTCGAAAAAATGACTCCTGAAATAGCAGAAAAAATGGATGGACTTCCGGATGTAAGAAGTTACGGAACAGTTAGTTCTCTTCATTCTGCTATGGCAAAGGATGAGACAGGCGAATTAAAGGAACTGGTAGAACAGTTTATAAATGCAGATACTTATGATGAAAAATTAAAAATTACTGATTCAATATTATACTTCATATGTGGAGTTAAAGATATAGATGACAGTAAAATGTGGGGATATGCTAAGGAAAAAGAGCTTAAAGTTATTGAAAGAATGACAGGTGAGGAATATATAGACCATGAAGGAAGCAGATATCCTAATAATGCTGCAGGACCAATCCTTTCTGAGCTCTACAAAGATATCCGAAATATGTATTGTATATCCATGGTTGGTAGTGAAGCTTCAGATCTTTTAAAACTGCTTTTAGTTTTAGAAAAAGATGGAAACACAGAAATAAATGTAGATATGATAAATCTTGCCATAGGTATAGGATATCAGACAGGAAGTGTAAGTGAGAGACAAATAGCCAGCGTTTGTAGTTATTTAAGCTATTTCGGAGCTCATTATCTTAACGACCTGACACCTTTTATTAAGATAAGAGAATATGTTGGTGAATATATTCCTGAATGTCTTGATTACCTTGATGCAAACATTATGAGCGCAATATACGGTACTGCTGAAGGTGAACGTCTGTTAGGAAATAAAAATGCAGATCTTATTTATGGATTAGATGGAGATGACGAAGTCTACAGTGCTGACGGAAATGATGTAGTTTTCGGTGGTACAGGAAATGATAAGATATCCTCCGGCTTAGGAGATGATATCCTTATAGGAGGAAAAGGTGACGACAGATTAACAGGAGATAAAGGCGCAGACATCTATATCCATGAAAGAGGCGATGGAAGTGACATTATCGACAATCGTGATACTTCCATATATAGAACATCAGACAAGCTGGTTTTAAAAGGAGTAAAAATATCAGATATAAATATTGTAAGAGATGGATATAATCTCTTGGTAATAGATAAAATTGCCAATGAAACAATAACCATTGAAGGTGCTTTCTATTCTGCTGATGGAAGGCAGTATCTTGAAAATATAGAACTTGATGACGGACTTCTTGGAAAAGAAGATATTGAAAAACTCTCACTCCAGATAAAAGGAACGGATGAAAACGATAAAATAATTATGCCACAGGCAGCATATAATTATTCTGCATGCGAAACAATCGATGCAGGTGATGGAGATGATACTGTTTATGCTAATGTTGGAAATGATGTGATCATTGGTGGAAAAGGTAACGATGAGTTAGCTGGTGGTGAAGGCATAGATATCTATATCCATGAAAGAGGCGATGGAAATGACATTATTGATAATGTTGATCATTCTGAATATAGGACCAGTGATAAGCTAATATTAAAAGGTGTTAAAGCAGCAGATGTAGAAATATATAGAGATTGTTATAATCTGGTGATTAAAGATAAAATCAGCGATGAAACTGTTACTATAAAGAATGTGTTCCATTATGATTATTTGAGTGGAACTGCTTGCCTTGAAAATGTCGAGTTGGATGATGTGACTTATAACTTTGAAGATTTAAGGCGTTTTACATCGGTCATCAAATTGGGTGATGATTCTGATTATGTTATAGGTAATGAAGAGACCTATGCATACTCTGCTGATGAAACTTTTTATGCCGGTGGAGGCAATGATTATATTTATGGAGAAACAGGAAATGATATTATCCATGGGGAAAAAGGAGATGATCATCTTTGTGGAGGCGTAGGAAATGATACAATCTACGGCGGAGACGGAGATGATACAATCTATGGAGATGAAGGGGATGATAGTCTTTTCGGTGGAGCCGAAAGAGATAAAATCTATGCTGGAGACGGAAATGATTTTATTTCTGGAGGAACAGATAATGATGTATTAGAAGGTGGAAGTGGAGATGATACATATTATTATAATCTTGGGGACGGAATAGATGAAGTAACAGACATTGAAGATGATAAAGTCAGCTTTGATGTAGAAAGATATAACAACGATAGATTTATCTTTGGTAATGGAATCAAACGAGAAGATATAGTTAGAAGTAGACATTTTAATGATCTTATAATCAAGTATTCAAATGATGATCAGATTACTATTAAGGACGCCTATGATCTTTCTGCTAATCATTATATAGAGTCATTTGAATTTGAAGATGGATCTATAATGTCATTTGATGAAATCTACAGCGGGTCTAATAATCAGTATGTAACATATGGAACGGATACTGATGATAATATCTATTCCGAAGTAGATGGACGAGCTGTTTATGGCCTTGATGGGAATGATGAACTGAGTGGAGAATTCAGAAATTCTGTTTTAATCGGTGGCAAAGGTAATGACACTTTACGTGGTGGTCAGGGTGAAGATATTTATGTTTTTAGCCACGGAGATGGAGTTTATTCTATTTATGAAAAGGCATATACATTTGAAGAATATAATAAGATATTCTTTGATGAGAGTGTGTCCATAGATGATCTTCATGTTGTCATAACGGGTCATGATGAAAGAAATTTAACATTTATCTATTCTGATAAAGATGCGGTAACAGTATATGATGCACTGTATATGCCGGGGGCATTTGGAGTAGATGATGTTGCATTTAATAATGCTGTTTATGAAATTGACTATGTAAGTAAATGCCTTTACTTAAAGGAATTTGTAAAGAAAGACCTTGTAACAGGAGAGAATATAACTGTATATGTTCCAAGACCACAAGAAGCAATTGCAATAGACGGACCAATAATGGAAGACGGACCTGTTGTTGTAAATGGACCTGTTGTAGTTAATGGGCCGGTATTGATGAGCGTTGAACCGATGCCTGAAGATGATTCCGAGTATATCAGTATTGAACCTGAAGTAGAGGAAACATTCGAAGAAGGACCAGTAGCGATATTAGAACCAGTAAATGAGCAGAAAAATGAAAATGAGATACCTGTTTCATTGAGTGTACCTGTCGTTGCTGAACCACAGCTAATAGAAAGCGGTGCAGCGGAATATGATCCTTCTATAGATGACCTTTATCTTGAAGCTGAAGGAATTATGAAGGAGATACCGTTCCAGTATCGCGTGATTCATTCGAAAGATGCAGAAACAGGTGAAGATATAGAAATCATGGATATGACAGGGATGGTTGTTCAGGATATGTCAGAGGGATCATACATTGAATATGTGGATGTACCTCAGGAGATAACGGTTGGACCTTCTCCAGATGAAGGAAATATCTGGGTTTGTATGTAATTTAATAATTATTTTTTTAGGGCATTTTTCTTTATTTAGAAAATGCCCTTTTTAATGGGAGTAACAGTTAATGAATATAACAGATAGTAAAGATAATTCAGCATATGTGTGTTTTATGATAATACTTAAGCTGCTAAAAGCTGAAAATCATGATAAGGATTTAGAAGTAAAACTTAAAGCAGCAGATGATAAAGGAGTATTCATTATAAAGACTGCAAAAAGGATGGGGCTTAAGGTAAGATATGCAGCATTTAAAGATAAGATAATGAAAGATCTTACAGTTCCTGTGATGGCAGCATCTAAGAATGGAGAATTTCTTATAATCCTTGGAAAAAAAGAAGATAAATACATTATTATGAGGCCTTCTCATGGTAAATCGGAGACTGTAAGTAAGGAAGAACTTTATGAAATAATAACAGGTAAATGTATAATTCTGGGGAAGAAAGTTACTGATGTAGATAGTGATGAAATAAGTGGAAAGAAGTTCGGATTTAACTGGTTTATACCTACTATAATCAAGTTTAAGAAACAGTTTATCACTGTTCTTATAGCGGTACTTTTTATTCAGATTTTGGGAATATGTACACCCTTAATGACGCAGGTGGTAGTAGATAAAGTCCTTACACATAGAACACTTAATACATTATATACCATATCTATTGGGATTCTTATTGTCTATATTTATGAACTGATGATAAGTATCTGTAAAGCATATCTCTTTGTACATACAACAAATAGAATCGATGTGATCCTGAGTCAGAGACTATTTAAACACTTATTTTCACTTCCACTCAAATATTTTGAAAGCAGGAGAGCTGGTGAAACTGTAGCAAGAGTAAGAGAGCTTGATCAGATAAGAAATTTCCTTACGGGAACTCCGCTTTCTTCTATGATAGATGTATTATTTATCATAGTCTATATTGTAGTGATGCTGTTTTATAGTAAGTTATTAACACTTATAGTTATTCTGGCAATACCTTTATTTGCATTACTTTCAGCTATAATAACCCCTTTATATAAAAAAAGTCTTGATAAAAAGTTTGAGACTGGAGCTGCTTCTCAGTCTTTTCTTGTTGAAGCTATAAATGGAATTCAGACTATTAAGTCTTTTGCACTTGAAGAAAAATTTGAAGAAAAATGGGGAAATCTGCAGGCAGATTATGTAAGAGCAGGATATAAAACTGCTATGATCGGCCATACATCCAGCGTTATAGCAAATTTTATCCAGCATGTACTTGACCTTCTTATTCTTTCTGTAGGGGCAAAGCTAGTTATAGACCAAAAGTTAAGCATAGGACAGCTCGTAGCATTTAGAATGCTTTCTGGAAGAGTTAGCGGACCGGTGCTTAGGCTGGTTCAGCTTTGGCAGGAATACCAACAGGCTAAGTTATCAGTTGAACGGATAGGAGATATATTTAATTCTCCAAGAGAAGCTCAGTCAAAACAAAAAATTGAGAAATTACCGGATATTAAAGGACGCATTTCATTTAATAATGTGCATTTCAGGTACAGGATTGATGGAAGTGATGTGCTTCACGGAATAACATTTGAATTAAAAGAAAATAAGATATATGGTCTTGTAGGGCGTAGCGGTTCTGGTAAGAGTACTATATCGAAGCTTATACAGAGGTTATATATACCTCAAAGCGGAAAGATAGCTGTAGACGGGATGGATATTTCCCTTATAAGGCCGCAGCTTTTAAGAGAGCGTATAGGTGTAGTATTACAGGAAAATTTCATGTTTAATGGAACAGTGGCTGAGAATATATCAATTCACTGTCCTAATGCGGGAATTGACAGAGTTATAGAAGCTGCGAGGATTGCTGGAGCCAATGATTTTATAATGGAATTAGAGGAAGGATATAATACTGTAATAGGTGAAAAAGGAGTTGCTTTGTCCGGTGGGCAAAAGCAACGCATAGCTATAGCGAGAGCCATAATCAATAATCCAAGAATCCTTATATTTGATGAGGCAACATCTGCTCTCGATTATGAATCTGAAAGTATCATTCAACATAATCTAAAGGAAATATGTAAAGGAAGAACGGTTCTTATCATTGCCCATAGACTTTCAACGCTTGCATCTGCAGATGAGATTCTGGTAATAGATAAAGGAAATCTTGTTGAAGCAGGACCTCAGGACAGACTTCTTGCTCAAAATGGCCTTTATACTCATTTATATAATAGTCAGATGAGAGGAGAGGTGGATGCATGAATAAGCATATTGAAAGACAGTTAAAGACAAGGGAGAAGAATCTTAAATTTGATTTTCTTCCTTCTATGATAGAGATAATAGAAAAACCTGCAAATAAGGTGGTTAGTATAATCCTTTTTTTGATAATCAGCTTTATAATAGTTACTGTTATATGGGCTTGTTTCTTTAAGATAGATATAAGTATCACGGCCCAGGGATCTGTAAGTTATGAAGAAACTGTTGTTAATATTACTTCTTTAAATTCGGGAGATATCACTTTTGTTGGATGTAAAGAAGGTCATGTAAATGCTGGAGATATCATATGCGGATTTTCATCAGAAGCGGAAGAGGAAGCACTTTTAGATTATCAGCATAAACTAAAAGTGGCAGAGATTAAGAAAAAGGTATATGAAGTCTTGTATGAAAAATATAAGGAAGAGAATTATACGTCCTTAGATTTAGAAGAACTAAAGGAGAACTGTCTGGATGAGGATCTTATAGAGAATGAAGAAAAAGTAGTAGAAGAGATTGTTGAAGAAAATGATCTGTTCCTTTCAAGACTTGAGATAGAAAGTCAGGATAATCAGCTCATTCTAAAGAAAAATCAGATCCTTAGTGTGAGCAAAAATATAAATGAACTCGACTCTGATATAATGGACTTAAATGCTAAGATCAAAGAAATAAACACAACCCTTGACAGTAAGACTGTAAAGGCATCAAAAACAGGAACTCTCGTTTTACAGGATGATCTATATGAAGGAAAAACATTAAAACAGGGAGATGTTATAGGTTATATAATTCCTGAGAATAAAGAATATATATTTACGGCTTATATCGCGGATGAAGACATTGCAGAAATAAAGACTGGAGATAAGGTGGACATAAAGATTCAGGCTTATTATGAAGACACGCATCAAGTTATATCGGGTGTGATAAGTGATATAGGTGATGTTCCTCTTAAAACCGAAGAAAGAGGTGCTGTCTATAAGGTAGAAATAATACTGAGTGAGGATGTATCAAATCTTAAATTAGGTATGGAAGGTACTGTAGATATAATAACAGGAAAAAGAACTGTGATGGATTATTTCCTCGAACCATTGATTGATGGGGTTAAGGGAAGTATAAGGGAAAAATGATAAAAAAACAACCTCCTCAAGCGGACTAAGGATGTCCTTTTGAGGAGGTATTTTTAGTTTAATGAAGACGAATATTATCTTTCATCCATCGGGATATAGGTGTTTTCTGGGGCGATGGACTTATAAGCAGGACGGATGATCTTTCCGTTGTTGGCAAGTTCTTCAATTCTATGAGCTGACCAACCTACAATTCTTGCCATTGCAAATAATGGAGTGTAGAGTTCTTTTGGAAGGCCAAGCATTGAATAAGCAAAACCTGAATAGAAATCTACATTTACACATACACCTTTATACATCTTACGACGTTCAGCAATTAATTCAGGAGCAAGGCGTGCAACTCTTTCATGAAGAGCAAATTCTTCTTCGAGTCCTTCGTATTTAGCCAGTTCTTCCACATAGCTATGGAATATCTCAGCTCTTGGATCTGATTTTGAATAAACTGCATGTCCTACACCATATATCAGACCCTGTCGGTCAAAGGCATTTCCATCAAGAAGCGAATTGAGGTAGTCGCTTATGGCGCCTTCATCTTCCCAGTTTGTTACATGCTGCTTTAAATCTTCAAACATCTCTACTACTTTAAGGTTGGCTCCGCCGTGACGAGGGCCTTTAAGAGATGCAAGAGCAGCAGCGATTGCTGAGTATGTATCCGTCTGAGTTGATGTAACAACGTGAGTAGTAAAGGCTGAGTTGTTACCTCCGCCGTGATCCATATGAAGTACGAGAGCTGTATCAAGAGCTTTTGCTTCTATATCACTGTATTCTTTATCCGGTCTAAGCAGATGGAGTATATTTTCTGCTATACTGCCTTTTTGAAGGGGCTTATGAATGACCAGACTGTCATTTAATTCATAGTGTCTATAGGCCTGATAACCGTAAATGGCGATCATAGGAAAAAGTGAAATCAGCTGCATGCTCTGTCTAAGAACATTTGGAAGACTGATATTATTTGCCATGTCATCGTATGGATGAAGGGTAAGGAGGCTTCGCATCATTACATTCATCATATCTGATCCGGGAGCTTTCATAACAACGTCGCGGACGAAATTCTTTGGAAGGCTTCTGTAGAATATAAGCTGATCTTCAAAGAGCTTTAATTCTTCTTTATTTGGAAGTTCGCCAAATAATAAAAGGTAAGCAATCTCTTCAAATCCGAAACGATTTTCTTTTTTATAGCCTTCGATAAGATTGTGGATTTCATATCCTCTGTAGAAAAGGCGACCATAGTCTGGTAGCTCTTCGCCGTCAACAAGTTTCTTGGCACGTACTTCGGCTACATTTGTAAGTCCGGCCAGTACGCCCTTACCATTGAGATCACGGAGACCACGCTTTACATTATATTTTGAGTAAAGCGAAGAAGGGATCTGATCGTTTAGTTTTGTCTTTTCTGCCTCTGCATATATTTCTGGAGTAATCTCAGAATATGCATTAACTTCCTTGATTGTAATCTCTGCTGCCAAATTGTTTCCTCCTTTTTTCAACCTTATAGATAATTCCATTAAATGGATAATATACTGAGCTTTCTTTTTATTCCCTGTTTGAAACAAGAATCGCAGTTCTTAATTTTGTAGAATGCGCCCTTGGATTTCTGTAACATTCTTCTTTTGAAGGACGTATTACAATATCCTCTATATCTTCATATATGTGAGATATTTTTCCTTCTTTAAATATTTTTTTAACCATTCTGTCTTCACCGGAATGGAAGGTGAGTATGGCAATCCTGCCGCCGGGAGCCATAATATCAGGTAATTTATTTAAAAATTCATATAATACTTCAAATTCCTGATTAACTTCTATTCTTAAAGCCTGAAAAACCCTTGCATAGGTTTTTCTGTAAAGCTCTGCCTTTTCATCTTTATCAAGTGCTTTTGTTTCTTTATTTTTATCAAGAGCATTACGTATTAAAGTACAGAGTTCTTTTGTTGTTTTTGGAACCTTGTTAAGATGCTGGGCTTTGTCTAATTCCTTTGCTATATCTGTAGCAAAGTGTTCGTCAGAGTTTTCTATCAGGATACTTATAAAATCCTCTGGATCTATATCTTTTAAAACATCGGCCGCACTTTTTCCTTTTTCAGGATTAAATCTTAAATCTAAAGGACCGTCTTCTTTCCAGGTAAATCCTCTTGAGGGATCGTCTATCTGCATTGATGAAACTCCAAGATCTGCTAAAAGAAAATCAAATGGTCCGTATTCTGATGCAACTTTATCTATATCCCTGAAATTGATATGTACAGGGGTAAAATCCTTCTCATCAAAGCCTTTTTTTCTTATTCTTTCAGTGGTCTTTTTTATCTCTATGGGATCAATATCAAGACTTACTAAATGTCCGGTATGATCAAGTTTTTCAAGCATTTTTGTTGTATGCCCGCCGTAACCTAAGGTACAGTCGATTCCTTTTTCTCCTTCCTTTATCTTAAGAAACCTAAGAATCTCATCTACCATAATAGGGATATGGGTTCCTGCAGGAGTGATACCTTTATTAATCACATGTTCCTGCTGGGACATATATTTTTCAGGATTTAATTCCTTATATTTTTCATTAAAATGTTTTGGATATTTGCCGCTGTAATGTGGGCGGCGCTTATGTTCATTTGTCATTTGTTTCCTTTATTGCATTAAATAATGCTTTTAAATTTTTCATACAGATGAATATTATTATAACAGATTTTTTGGATTCTTTTCAAATTCTTTCGATTTTTTTTCATTCTTTCCCATGTAAAAGAAAAATATTGAAAATGTGGCTAGCGGTTGACTTTTTACTGTGTAAGTGATAGCTTTTTAATGTTAGGCTTATATTAGGATAAGTCTCGGAATCTAGCAGATATTACTTAAATTTAGATTCGTTTTATTTAGGAGGTAACTAAGGATGAAACTTGCAAATCTTGTAGGAGATCGTTTCAAAGAAAGACCAGCTGATTGCGTTGTTGACAGCCATGCCCTTATGGTACGTGGCGGTTATATCAAATATGTTGCAAATGGAATTTATTCATCATATATGCCGCTTAAGCGTGTTACAAAAAAAATCGAGCAGATCATGCGTGAAGAGATGGATGCAATAGATGGACAGGAAGTATCATTTCCTGTTGTAATGCCTGCAACACTCTGGCAGGAATCAGGACGTTATTCAAGCATTGGATCAGAGATGGTTCGTTTCACAGATAGAAATGATACAGGTCTTGTACTTGGAATGACTCATGAGGAAGCTGCAGTACAGCTTGTAAAGGACTTTGCAAAGACATATGCAAGATATCCTTTTATGATATATCAGATCCAGACAAAGTTTAGAGATGAGGCTCGTCCAAGAGCAGGTCTTATCCGTGTTCGTGAATTCACAATGAAGGACGCATACTCATTCCATACAAGTCAGGAAGATCTTGAGGATTATTACGCTAAAGCTTATAAGGCTTATGACAGAATCTATGCTAGATGCGGTGTTCCAGAAGTAATCGCTGTTAAGTCAGACTCAGGTATGATGGGAGGAAGCGTATCACATGAGTTTATGCTTCTTACACCAATCGGAGAAGATTCTATCGCAATCTGTGATGAATGTGGATACAGCGCAAATATGGAAGCTGCGCCATCAATTATTGAAGTAAATCGTGATGAAGTTTCAAATGATATAGAAAAGGTAGCAACTCCAGATCAGGAATCTATTGAAGATGTATGTGCATTCCTTAATGTCCCTGTAGAAAAGAGCTGCAAGGCTGTTGTATATCAGAAGAACTCAGATGATTCTTATGTAGTTATCTTCCTTCGTGGAGATCTTGAAGTAAATGAAACCAAGGTTACTAATTTTATCGGAGATAACATTCATCCAGCAGTTATCACAGCAGAGTCAGGACTCTGCGCTGGTTACATGGGACCATTTGGACTTGATGCCAAGTGCACAGTTCTTTATGACAGTTCTCTTAAGGGTGCAAATAACCTTGTTGCAGGCGGAAATGAAACAGGCTTCCACTACACAGGTCTTGATATGGAAAGAGATGTAAAAGATGCAGAGTTCGGTGATTTCGCAAAGATCATTGACGGCGGCATCTGCCCTAAGTGCGGTAAGAAGCACATTCATATCCACAGAGGTATTGAAGTTGGTAATATCTTCCAGCTTGGTACAAAGTATACAGAGTCTATGAATATGACATATGTAGATGAAAAGGGTGAGAGCCATTATCCTATCATGGGCTGCTATGGTATCGGTGTTGGAAGACTTGCAGCATCAATCTGTGAGGCACGTCATGATGATTATGGTCCAATCTGGCCAATCACAATTGCTCCTTGGCAGGTACATATCTGTGCGCTTCGTGCTCACAATAATCCAGAAGTTAAGGCAGCAGCAGATAAGCTTTATAATGACCTTTTAGCTAAGGGCATTGAAGTTATCTATGATGACAGAAAGGCTTCAAATGGTGTAATGTTCTCAGACGCAGACCTTCTTGGTGTTCCATACCGTGTTATAGTTTCACCTCGTAACTTAGAGGAGAATGCAGTAGAAGTTGTAACAAGAGATAAGTCTCTTCAGGAGAAAGTTAATATTGATAATGCAGCTGATACAATTGCTGAAATGGTAAGAAAAGCTATAGCTGAAATGAATTCAGTTCAGTAATATGATATTATCTTTTGGATGAAAAAGAATAGGTTAATTTAGTACTGTGATCATTTAATACTGTACTGCATTAAATTTGGATAAATATGAATGGAAAATGACAGAATATTTATATTCTGTCATTTTTTTAAATGATAAAATCTTTTAGTAATTATTCATTTGTGGGAGGAAAAAATGTCAAATATTAATAATGATAAGAATGGTAAAGAATTTAAACCATTCGTTTCAGCTGATCAGGTACTTCCTGAGATGACTCCTGTGGCCATCATAGTAGGTATCATTTTAGCGATTGTTTTCGGTGCAGCTAATGCTTATCTTGGCCTTAGAGTTGGTATGACAATTTCAGCATCAATCCCAGCAGCTGTACTTTCAATGGGAATAATCCGAGTTATCATGAGAAGAAACTCAATCCTTGAAAATAACATGGTGCAGACAATAGGTTCAGCAGGTGAATCTCTTGCGGCAGGTGCAATATTCACACTTCCAGCTCTTTTTATGTGGGCTATGGAAAATAAAGAGATTGCAAAACCTTCACTTATAGTTATTTCTGTGATCGCACTTTGTGGTGCGGTGCTTGGTATCATTTTTATGGTGCCTCTTAGAACAGCACTTATAGTTGAGGAACATGGAGTACTTCCTTTCCCTGAAGGAACTGCTTGTGCAGAAGTTCTTCTTGCAGGAGAAGAAGGCGGAGAAAAGTCAAAAATTGTTTTCTCCGGCCTTGGTATTGCTTCAATCTATAAATTTGTAGCTGATGGTCTTAAACTTTTCCCATCAGAAGTTCATTGGGAGATAGCTCCTCTTAAAACAGGTTTTGGTATGGATGTGCTTCCAGCTCTTGCAGGTGTTGGATTTATCTGCGGAAAAGAGATATCAGCATTTATGTTCGCTGGTGGTATCCTTGGCTGGTTTGTTATCATTCCGCTTATTTCACTTTTTGGACTTGATTCAGTAGTTCATCCTGCTGCAGATCCAATAAGTCAGTTAGGATCATTTGGTATCTGGAAGAATTATGTTAAATATATAGGAGCCGGAGCTGTTGCAGCAGGTGGAATCATTTCACTTCTTAAGACTCTTCCAACAATAGTAAAGACTTTCTTAAAGACAATCAAGGGATTTGGACATAAGGAAGAGGTAGTTACAAGAACAAATAAAGATCTTCCTTCAAAGGTTCTTCTTATCATGGCACTTGTTATCATTATAACAATAGTTGCTATCCCAGCTATTCCGGTTGGTATTATAGGAGCTCTTTGTATTGTAGTATTTGGATTCTTATTTGCAACTGTATCAAGCCGTATGGTAGGACTTGTTGGTTCATCTAATAATCCTGTATCAGGTATGGCTATAGCTACACTTCTTCTTGCTACAGCTATTCTTAAAGCTACAGGACATACAGGATTTGCCGGTATGACAGCAGCTATCTGCATTGGTACGATTGTTTGTATCATTGCATGTATGGCAGGAGACATTTCTCAGGATTTAAAGACAGGTTACATAGTTGGTGCTACACCTTATAAGCAGCAGATTGGTGAGATTATTGGTTCCGTTGTTGCTGCAGGAACAATTGGTGCTGTAATGTATCTTCTTAATGAAGCTTATGGCTTTGGTACACAGGAATTACCTGCTGCCCAGGCTTCACTTATGAAAATGGTAGTTGAAGGCGTTATGCATGGAACTCTTCCTTGGGGACTTGTTCTTTCAGGAGTTGGAATTGCAATAATGATCGAGTTACTTGGTCTGCCGGTTCTTCCAGTTGCCATCGGCCTTTATCTTCCAATACATCTTTCTGCTCCAATCTTTATTGGTGGTATGATAAGATGGTTCTTTGATAGAAAGCTTTCATCAAAGGATGAAGAAAAGAAAAAGAAGGCAAAACGTGCGGCAGACAACGGAGTTCTTTATTGCTCAGGACTTATTGCAGGTGAAGGACTTGTTGGTATCCTTCTTGCAGTTTTTGCAGTTGTAAAGGTATCTGGTGGACAGACAATAGCAGAAAAGATCAATCTTGCAAAAGAAGGACAGGACGCATTCCTTGGAAATGTTCCAGGTATCATATTCTTTATTCTTCTTTCTGCTACTATCGTATTATTTGCAGCAAAGAAATCTAAAGTTAAAGAAAAATCAAA
The DNA here is from genome assembly GCA_002371025.1 of Lachnospiraceae bacterium UBA3772. GTDB lineage: Bacteria > Bacillota > Clostridia > Lachnospirales > Lachnospiraceae > Eubacterium_Q. The sequence continues at coordinate 14,696 of DFFQ01000040.1, forward strand.
AGAAGATTAATTTATGATATGTGGCAGGTCTCCTGCCACATATTTATTATGTGCCATATATTTACTTTGTGCGCCCGTGTTTATTTGCGTGGATATTGACATATCGTAAAATAAGGTCGATTATATAAAAATGGAGATAAGAATGAAGGAAAAAAAGAATTTCCTGGAGTATATTTATACCATAGCGGAAGATAAGAAATTTACAACCAATGAGAAGACGGGAATAGTTACTATTAAAGTTGAAAATAAAGGGTTTTATAACCGTATTGCTCAGAAGTTTTTTCATAAACCTAAATATAGTTTTATAGATCTGGATCAATATGGAAGTTTTTTCTGGCTTTTATTAGATGGCAAAAAGGATGTAGGTCATATCATAAAAGAAATGAAAGAAGAATTTCCAGAGGAGAAAGATACAATGCAGGACAGAGTCTGCAGATTTATTGCAACTCTTGTACATAATAATTACATTAAAAGATGTGATAATAAATAAAGATTAATATAAATGGAGGTGCCAAATGGCAGTTTTAACAGGACTTGCTCCAGAAGGAGTATTTAAATATTTTGAGGCAATCTGCGGTATTCCTCACGGATCAGGAAATACAAAGATGATCAGTGATTATGTGGCTGATTTTGCAAAAGAAAGAAACCTTAAGTTTATTCAGGATGATTCCAACAATGTGATCATATTTGCAGACGGAACAAAAGGCTATGAAGATCATGAGCCAGTGCTTCTTCAGGGACATCTTGATATGGTGTGCGAGAAGGCAGAAGACTGCAAAATTGATATGGATAAAGAACCTTTAGAGCTTTGCTTAAAGGACGGTATTATTTCAGCAAATGGAACTACGCTTGGAGGAGATGATGGAATCGCAGTTGCATATATGCTTGCTATCCTTGATGATGAAACAATTCCTCATCCACCACTTGAATGTGTATTCACTGTAGATGAAGAAATCGGTATGCTGGGATGTGCAGCTCTTGATATGTCACCACTTAAAGGAAGAAAGATGATCAACCTTGATTCAGAAGAAGAAGGTTATTTCCTTGTTTCATGTGCAGGTGGTGTAACAGCAACAGCTCATTTCGGAATTGAAAGAGAAGAATACGAAGCTTGCCCATTAAAGGTAGTATTAAATGGCTTAAAAGGCGGACATTCCGGCGTTGAAATCAACAAAGGACGTGGAAATGCCAATACCCTTATGGGACGTGCTCTTTACCTTGCCCGTAAGGAAGTAAAGGATCTTAAGATTGTAACTATTGCCGGCGGACTTAAGGACAATGCTATTCCAAAGTCATCAGAAGCTATAGTTGTAACAAAGGATCCAAAGAAGCTTATTGCTGAAATTGAAAAGATCGAAAAGATCTATAAGAATGAATTTGTTACTACAGACAGTGATATAGCTATCAAGGTTTCAGAAACAGAAAACAGCCTTGTTCCTATGAATGAAAAGACAACAAAGAATATCATTACAGCTCTTATGATGCTTCCAGCAGGAATCCAGAGAATGAGCTTTGATATAGAGGGACTTGTTGAAACATCCCTTAATTTAGGAATCTTAAAAACAAATGATTCTGAAGTTACTATGTCTTATTCAGTTAGAAGTTCTGTTGAATCAGAAAAGAATGAACTTATTGATAAGATGACATGTCTTGCAGAGGCACTTGGTGGAAATGTTACTACTATGGGTGCTTATCCTGCCTGGGAATATAGAAAAGATTCACCACTTCGTGATCTTATGTTAGAAGTTTATAAAGAACAGTACAATAAAGAACCTATAGTTCAGGCTCTTCATGCTGGCGTTGAATGTGGTCTTTTTGCTGGTGGACTTCCAGGGCTTGATGCAGTGTCAATAGGACCTGATATGACAGATATCCACACATTTAACGAATCTATGTCAGTTGATTCAGTTAAGAGAGTTTGGGATTATATTCTTGAATTACTTAAGAGGCTTTAGAAACTGTTTGTATAGTTTATAAACAAAAAAATCAAATGATATTTGTGAAATTGTAATATATACACAAAATAACGTGGGTGATAATATGTGAATCGAGGAACTTTAACGTAAAAGTTGCTCGGTTCGCATTTTTTATGGTGTAACTTATACAAAAAGGTAGGTAAGAGGACGAATGATCACAATAAAAGAAATAGCTCAACATCTTGGAGTTAGTCCTACCACTGTATCCAATGTCGTTCGTGGAAAGACTAAGGAAGTATCAAAAGAGAATATTGAAAAGATTCAGAACTATCTGAAGGAAGTAAATTATATACCTAACATGACAGCGAGAAATCTGGCACAACAAAAATCCAATATAATCGGAGTTGTCCTTAAGGTACGTAAAGAGAGAACAACACATATATTTACAGATCCATTTGTTGCAGAGATGTTAGGCGGTATTGAAGAGGTAGTTCGTAAAGCTGGTTATTCAATGATGGTAAGAATCTCTGATGATATTGAAGAAATCCTTGATTATGTAACAACCTGGAATGTTGATGGTATGATCCTTTTCTGTATGCTGAATGATGACGCAATCCGTGTCCAGCAGCAGTTTAAAAAGCCGATTGCATGTGTAGATGCATATATCAGCAAGGAAGTAGAAGATAAGTTTGGAGATAAATTTATCAATATAGCTCTTGATGATGAAGAAGGTGTTTATAACTGTATTTCATATCTGATAGATAACGGCCATAGAAAGATTGGATTTTATTCGGACAATATTGAAGGAGTTAATGCAGCCAGATTACGTGGTTATAAAAGGGCGCTTATGGATCATGGCATAAAACCTTCGAAGGATGATATGTTTAAATTTGATCCTTCTGTAAAGATGCATGATATAAGCTTAAATAAGTTGATCGATAAAGCAAAAGACTACACAGCAGTTTTTTGCACATCTGATATGTATGCAGTTGAACTTATGAATGGATGTATCCTTAAAGGGATAAATGTTCCTGATGATCTTTCCATAATCGGGGTTGATGATACTCTTATTTCAAAAGTAGCAAGACCACAGTTAACTACACTTCATCAGTCTCCTAAAGAAAAGGGGAAACTTGCAGCGGTAAAGATCATGGAATTTATCAATGGTGAAAATGCAGAAGAGCATCAGATCATTTTAAAATCACATCTTGTAATTAGAAACAGTGTGAAAAATATAAAATGACATATATGCTAAAAACACTTTCTGAATTTGTAAAAAACTATTAAAAATATCAATTTAATATGGAAATTATGAGAAAACGGGTGCACATTTGCGCCCGTTTTTGATTGCTTTTAGTGAAATTTTGTGAAAAAGTAGTCACAAGTATTGAAAATGAACAAAGATGTAGTATGATGAAAATAACACAATAAATACTTTAACGCAAAAGGTTAAATAAAAGGAGGGGTTTACGACCTATGAGAAAGGGAAAATTTTTGGCCCTTGTACTGGCAGGCGCTATGTCGCTTTCGCTTGTGGCATGCGGAGGATCTGATGGTGGAAATCAGGGATCAGGGGGATCTGAAGGAAACGGAGGAGGCTCTTCTGCTTCTGAAATCCGTTTATTAAACGGAAAACCGGAAATTGATGATCAGCTACAGAAACTGGCTGCTAAGTATAAAGAAGAGACTGGTAATACAGTCAATGTAGAAACAATCGGTGGAGATACAAGTGCATCAGATATCTTAAAAGGATATTATCAGGCTGAAAATATGCCGGACATTTTTGTTATCGAAGCTAATCAGGTGTCAACTTGGGATGGGCTCCTTGTAGACATGACTGGTGAAGATTGGACAAAAGAAACAGAATATGAACTTGTAGACACTAATATGGGAACAATTGGATGCCCATATACAATCGAGGCAACAGCGTTAGGATATAATGCCGACATTTTACAGAAGGCAGGAATTGATCCTAAAACACTTACAGGACCAGATGCTTATAAAAATGCCTTTGAAATACTTGATTCAAAGAAGGAAGAACTTGGTCTTGATGCAGTAGTAGGCTATTGCGCTGAAGTAGCAAATCTTCAGTGGTCATCAGGAACACACATTTTTGCACAGTATCTTGATGCAGGACTTGATCAGAATGATACAAAGTATATCGACCTTCTTAATAATGGTGGTCAGTATGATGATGCGCGTCTTAAGAACTTTGCTAAATTCATGGAGATGGTAGCTCAGTATTCAGATCCAGATCTTCTTATCGATGGTACCTATGATAATCAGGTAGGACGTTTCAGTCATGGTAAATATGCATTTATCACACAGGGGTCATGGGTAGATCTTTCTGAAGCAGATTTTGAAGTTGGATTTGCACCATATGCTTTTGAAAATGGTATTGATACTATCATTGCCGGGGCACCTTCTTACTGGTCAGTTTATAAAGATGGTAAGGTTGATGCGGCTAAGGCATTCCTTAACTGGTGTTATACAGATTCAGCAGAACAGATCCTTGTTGAAGAAGCCGGACTTATCAGTCCAGACAAAGACTGCAAATATAAAGCTGCAAATAAATATGCAGATTCTATTAAAGAATATATGGATGCAGGAAAGACATCTGGCTGGCATACAATGTTAAAGAAGGATGGTCTTCAGAATCAGACAGGTCAGGTATTTGCTGATTTTGCTAAAGGTTCACTTGATGTTGATGGTTTCTGTTCAACAATAAAACAGGTAACAGAGTCATTTTACGCTCAATAAAGTATGAGCTTATTTGAAAAAAGATGAAAGGACAGGTGAAAAATGGGTAAAAAAAATGTAATTTCACCACAAAGAAAAATAGGTTCTATGATCGGACTTTTCGGTGGGCTCGCTTTAATAATCCTTGCACTTATTATGGATTTTCAGAAGTCTAGTTCAACGATCCGCGGACCGCTTCTTATTATCGGTGCTGTAGCTTTACTTTGCGGAGTATATTTCTTTCCAACATTAAAGCATCACCGTGCAGTAGTATATATAATATTCTTATTCCCATTACTTTTTGCATTTGCGGTAACTGTAGTTATCCCGCTGGTGCTGGGTATCGGATATTCATTTACAGACTGGAATGGTATCAGACTTACAAAGAATGTTGGGTTTGATAATTATATAAGTATGTTTAAACAGCCACAGTTCATGTGGTCAATCTTACTTACATTCCTTTTTGTAGTATTAAATATGGTACTTGTTAATTTAGTATCATTCCTTCTTGCCTTACTTTGTACATCAAAGTTAAAAGGTGAGAGTTTCTTTAGAGCAGCATATTTCCTTCCAAACCTTATTGGTGGTATTGTACTTGGTTACATCTGGCAGTTTATCTTCAGCCAGGTTCTTACCAAGCTTACAACAGCACTCTTTGATAACCATTATTCTATTCTGTCTGATACAAAGACAGCGTTTATGGGTATCATCGTGGTTTATATCTGGCAGTATGCAGGTTATATCATGCTTATTTATATAACAGGTCTTAATACAATACCTGGTGATGTAATTGAAGCATCAGCAATTGATGGAGCAAAACCATTCCAGCAGCTTATGCAGGTAAAGATTCCTATGCTTGCACCAACAATCACAATCTGTACATTCCTTACACTTACAAATGCGTTCAAGATGTTCGACGTTAACCTTGCGCTTACAAATGGTACAGGATCAGTTGCAAACTTCATGGGATCATACCTTACAAAGGGTACTCAGATGATAGCCCTTAATATCTATGACACAGCGGTTATTAATAATAACTATGCCGTAGGTGAAGCAAAGGCGGTATTCTTCTTCATCATACTTGCTATTGTATCTATTATTCAGGTACGAGTATCAAATAAGAAGGAGGTAGAACTGTAATGAGTCGTAATGAAAGTATCGTAGCCAGGATCATAAAAATGATCATAGCCATAATTATAGCTATTTATGTTCTGTTTCCTTTTGCGCTTGTTGTAATAAATTCATGTAAACAGACAGCAGACATAACAGCAGATCCAATCGGATTCAAAGGTGTAAGTTTTACTCAGCTCATCAGCAATTTAAAGGGCGTTATAACCAACACACACTTCAGTTTCTGGAGTGCATTCGGTTTCTCAGCTTTGATAACTGTATGTTCACTGATACTTCTTGCGATGTTCGGTGGCATGGCAGCCTGGGTAATATGCCGAAATAAGACCTGGTGGTCAAGAGTAATATATTTTGTATTCATTGCATCAATGATCATCCCATTCCAGGTAGTAATGCTTCCTCTTATCTCAACATTCAGAGAAACAGGTAAGTTTATCGGAATTAAGATGCTTCAGTCAGTTCCAGGACTTGTATTCGCATATCTTGGATTCGGTGGTGCCATGACAGTATTCATCTTAAATGGTTTCATAAAGGGAATTCCTATAGCTCTTGAAGAATCAGCATCTATTGATGGATGCTCACCAGAAAGAGTATTTTTCAATATCATATTCCCACTTCTTAAACCGGTAATAACAACAGTGTCTATCCTTAATGGTATGTGGATCTGGAACGACTACCTTCTTCCATCACTTATGCTTGGACAGAATGGAGCAGTAAAGACACTTCCAGTAGCAGTACAGGCATTCGTTGGATCATACGTAAAAGAGTGGAATATGATTCTTGCAGCAGCACTGCTGGCTATCGTACCTATGATAATCTTATTTATCATAGCTCAGAAGCAGATCATGGATGGTATGATCGAGGGAGCTGTTAAGGGTTAATAATACCTTGATGCGAAATTTTAATATTGCTATAATTGTTTTAGCAATTATTAGCCAGAAGAGACCAGGCGTGTTGCGTGGTCTCTTTTAGATTAAAATATAACCGGGGGATAATATGGGCGGACTTTTTGATGTAGATGGACCGATTATGAATGCACTACAGGATCTTATGGTTCTGGTGGTACTGAATCTTTTTACAATTCTTTGTTGTATTCCAATTTTTACAGCAGGTGCAGCACTGACAGCACTTCATTTTACTATTATGAAGATGAAGAAAGGTAAGTCTGGACTTTATAAATTGTATTTTAAAGAATTTAAGAATAATCTTAAGACTATGACAAATACATGGATAATATTATTATTCTTTGCCATTTTCCTTGCATTTGATTATTGGATACTTTATAGGATGGCCAGCGGAGCTGGGGCTGATAATCTTTCAAAGACAAAGATCTTCTTATTTAATAGTGGTACAGATATGCTGAAGTTCTTATTTTTGTTGGAATATCTTGGTATATTTATATGGTTTGCCATATTTGTATGGGTTTTTCCTTATGGAGCACGTTTTGTAAATTCGGCTAAAGCCAACCTTCATAATGCACTGCTTTTAGCAACTGGAAAACTTCCAAGGACACTTCTTATGATGCTTTTTACCATGCTGGTTCCATTTTTTTTGCTGGTGGCTTTCTTAAAGGTATTTCCGTTGTTTGTAGCTTTGGGAATATCTCTTCCTGCATATCTTTGTTCATTTATATATGCAGGAGTCATCGATCCTATGGTAAGGAAAGCGAAACTTGCAGCAGGTATTCCTCTTGAAGATGATGAAGAGGATGATGAAAGGGAGAAGAGATTGTTGGAAGAAGCTGAAGAAAAAGAGAAGAGGTTGTTAGAAGAAGCTGAAGAAAGAGAGACTGCAGGAGAGAAAATAGAAGAGAAACAGACTTCAGAAAATCAATAGTTTATCTTAAGTAATTTTTAATAATTTGTAAGTTTTATATTAATAAGTTTAGGGTATAGTATACAGCGTGAAATGAAGAGAGCTTTATGCTATACTCTTTTTTATGTGTTTTTAAGGAGAAAAAAGTCAATGGCATATAATACTAATACATACTTTATATATTTCCTTCCGGCGGTAATGCTTGTTTACATGCTGACGCCAAAGAAATATAGATATATAACGCTTCTTATTGCAAGTGGAGTGTTTTTTACACTGATAAGTAAATATTTGATCCTTTGGTGTTTGATAACAACAGTGGTTACTTATTTTGGAGGACTTCTTATAGATCACTTCAATGTTAAGATGAAGGAGCTTCCAAAGAATGAGAAGATTGAAAAAGAAAAGCTTCAGAAAAAGGCATTTAGAATTGTATTCTTAAGTGTTTTCATATCAGTAGGAATACTTGCTTTCCTTAAATATACTCAGTTCACTGTTGAAGAGATCAATAAGTTGTTTAAAACAACATTTTCAATTAGAAAGCTGGCAATACCTATTGGTATTTCTTTTTATACACTGCAGGCTGTGGGCTATCTTCTGGATGTTTACTGGAAGAGAATCAAGGTTGAGAAAAACTTCCTCCATGTCTTCTTATTTATGACGTTTTTCCCAACACTTATGGAAGGCCCGATTATGAGATGGGATGATGTTAAAAATCAGCTCTTTGAAGGGAATCCTATTACAGAGAAAACCTTTGCAAGGGGTGCTGTTCGTATAGGATGGGGACTTTTTAAGAGAATGCTGATTGCAGACCGACTTGATGTAATGGTTAGAACATTATTCTCAGTAAATAAACATTATGCCGGCGTGATGATTATTTTAACAGCAGTTGTAGTAACAATTCAGCTTTATCTGGAATTCTCAGGAACAATTGATATTGTTATCGGAAGCGCTGAGTTATTTGATATCAGGCTTCCAGAGAATTTCCGTCAGCCATTCCTTTCAGAGAATGCGGCTGAATTCTGGAGAAGATGGCACATATCACTTGGTGTATGGTTTAAGAATTATATCTTCTATCCGGTATCTACAAGCCAGATGATGAAGAAATGGAATAAGTTTGGTAAGAAACATTGTTCTAAATACTGGACAATGATAGTTACATCAGCTATAGCTCTTTTCCCTGTATGGATGTTAAATGGGCTTTGGCATGGACCTAAAGAGACATATATACTTTACGGAGTTTTTTACTTCATAGTTCTCCTGGTAGGAGAGATGTGGAAGCCAGCTGGTCAGGGAATAGCAAAGTCCCTTCATCTTGATGAAAAGGGTAAAGTTGTAAGATGGTTTAGAATAGCAAGAACCTGGATCATAATCGGTGTAGGTGAAGTGTTATTCAGAGCTGAAAGCTTCGCACAGTTTAAGGAAATGATGAGAAATCTCTTTGTATCAGATTTCTTTAGAAATATAGAACTTCATAATATGAATCTGGGACTTGATTCCGGCGATTATGCAATATGTATGCTGGGAATACTTGTTGTTGCTATTGTGGATCTTATGTTAGAGAAGAAACCTGCATTATTTGATGAGGTTCCTGATCTTCCTTTAAAAAAGAGATGGGCTATATATTATGCGCTTATCCTTGCAATAGTGTGGTTTGGAGCTTACGGAGTAGGTTATCAGCCAGTAGATCTTATATATGCAGGTTTTTAGCGAATTGAGGTAATAATGAAAGCATTCAAAAATAAGGTAAAAAACAATTTCATATTGAGATGTATACTTTTTACATCAATACTTCTTGTTCTGCTTTATGTTCCAAGTTTCATTTTATCTCCTGAGTTTATGACAAGACATGAATTAAACCTTGGAAGAAATGAAGTATATGCAAAAGTTGCAAATGAAAAGGCAGATACTATTGATGTGATAGTGCTTGGAGACAGCCTTAGTTATACTACAGTATCTCCAATGCAGATCTGGGAGGATTATGGATATGCAGTTTATGATGCAGGCGCTCCTGGACAAAATATTAATGAGACATTGGATGTATTAGAAGTTGCACTTAAGAAGCAGCATCCAAAGATTGCTCTTTTAGAGACAAATGAGCTTTACAGAAAAACAAAAGAAGCAGGAAAGGATTCAAGAATTGCGGAAGTAGTTTACAAGGTCTGTCCTGTATTTAAATATCACAATGTATGGAAAACTCCATTTGTTGCAAGACTTGGGGATTCATATAAGGGATATATATTTAATACAAAAGTAAAGCCTTATAATGGTGGAGCGTATCTCTTTAGTACAGAGGAAAAGAGATGTGTACCAGAGGAAAATGAAGAAACATTTAAAAAGATTAAGAAACTCTGTGATGAAAATGGAGTTAAGCTGGTACTTTATTCAGCTCCTTCTCCAAAGTGCTATAACATGCAAAAGATAAATGCTATTCAGGAATTTGCTGATAAGTATGGCATTGATTATATAGAACTTAATAAAGAAACAGAAAGCATTAATATAAACTGGAGTAAAGATACACGGGATAAAGGTGATCATCTAAATTCTTTTGGAACTAAAAAGACAACAGATTTTATTGCAAGAAAGATAGATTCTTATGGAATATTAGAAGACAGAAGAAATGATGATAATTTTAAAGATTGGCATGAACTTTATGAGAAATATAAAGCTGCAGAGAGGAAACATGGAATCTGATCATGGAAATGAATATTGAGAAGGCAATTGAGATTGCAAAGGAAGCAAAAAATCCATTTTATTTATTTGATTTTGATATATTTGAGGCAAGAATAAAGATGATAGAGGAAGGGCTTTGTGGCAGTGCAAAAGTCTGCTATGCCATGAAAGCAAATCCTTTTCTTACAGGAGTTGCCGCAGGTATTCTGGATAGAATTGAAGTCTGTTCATATGGGGAATATGAGATTTGCAGATATTTGAATATTCCTGCAGAGAAGCTTCTAATTTCAGGAGTATTAAAGAAAAAAGAAGACTTAGCTACTATCATAAATGAGACTGATGGCAGATGTATTTTTACTGTAGAGTCATGGAATCAGTTCCTTCAGCTTAAGGATGCTGCAAAGGATAGAAGCATAAATATAATCATAAGACTTACTAATAAAAGTCAGTTTGGTGTAAATAAAGAAGACATCTTAGAAATGATTAAGGAATCAAAAGATGTGGCAGGTCTTAATGTTAAAGGAATCCATTATTTCTCAGGCACACAGAAGAAACATCCGGATAAGGATAAGAAAGAACTTCTTATGCTGGATGAGCTTATTAAAGAGATTAAGGAAGTTACAGGACTTGATATAGAAGAATTAGAATATGGCCCGGGAATTCCTTATTCATATTTTGAAGGCAAGGATGTGCTTCCAATGGGAGATTTTCTTGATACTATCAGCACGACAATTAAGGAAATGAATTTTAATGGCAGTGTCACCATAGAGCTTGGAAGAGCTATAGCAGCCGTTTCAGGATGCTACTGCACAAGAGTTCTTGATGTTAAGAAAAATATAGATACTGATTATCTTATGACAGATGGTGGAATCCATCAGCTGGCTTATGACGGACAGATAAAGGGAATGTATCATCCTTTTATGGAAGTCGTAAGAAATCATGAGAATCTTGATCCAGAAAAAGTGTGGACAGTATGCGGTTCACTTTGTACAATGAATGATGTTTTGACAGCAAATATTAAGCTTGGGGATGTCAGGGTTGGAGACGCGCTGATATTTAAAAATGCAGGAGCTTATTCATTTGCGGAAGGTATGGCATTATTCCTTTCTCATGAATTACCGGATGTATACGGTTATTCAGTTAAGGAGGGCTTAACAGTAATGAGAAAAGATGTTTTGACATATCCGTTTAATACAGTAAAAAGGAGTTAATTACAATGGAAACAAGAGAACAGATTATTGAGATTTTAAGCGAGATTGATGACAGTATTGATTATGAAAATGAGGAAAGATTAGTTGATGATCATCTCCTTGATTCATTTGGTATCATCTCACTGGTTGCAGAATTAGAAGATAACTTTGATATTCAGATTGGCGCAGAAGAGATGATTCCTGAAAATTTCAATTCAGTTGATGCACTTGCTGCAATGGTAGAGCGTCTCGCTGAATAGTATTTAAATAAATATCTTATAGCATGACTATAAGAAAGAAGTGGCAATATGAAAGAGAATTTAATTCAGATATTTGAAAAAACAGTAAATGATTATCCTTCTAATATAGCAGCCATCGATCCTGAAAGAAAACTAAATTATCAGGAATTAAAAGATTTAGCTGTAAGAATGGGTAAGAATATTAGAAAGAAAGCATGTCTGGATAAAGAAGAAACAGGTTTTCCAGTAGCAATCTTTACAGAAAAGAATATTAATCTTTATGGAGCAGTTCTTGGAACAATGTATGCAGGAGGTTTCTATGTATATATAAATCCAGAACAGACTGTTTCAAGGATTAATAAGATAATTGAAGTCCTTGATCCTCGTATTATCATTTATTCAGAGGATTTAAAGGAAAAGTTTGATGAAACAGGATACGAAGGTGCTTCTGTTTCGATGGAAGAGATAGCTTCTGATTCATGCAGTTTAGAAGATGATATGTGTTTATCAACTTACTGCGTAAACAGGGAAAATCCTATTTATGGCATATTTACCTCTGGTTCGACAGGTACACCTAAGTGTGTACTTGTAAGTCAGGGTGCAGTTATAGATTTTATTAATCATTTTATAAAAGCTTTTGCTTTTGATCCCTCAGATGTTATCGCAAATCAGGCTCCATTTGACTTTGATGTATCCATTAAGGATATATTCACAGCTCTTACAACTGGAGCAGCCCTTCTCCTAATTCCACGAGATTACTTTACTCAACCCCCTAGACTCGTGGACTATATATGCGATAACCATGCAACAACCTTAACATGGGCCGTTTCGGCATTATGTATCATTTCCGGAATGAAAGGACTCGATTATCGTCTCCCTACTGATTTAAAAAGAGTTCTTTTCAGCGGAGAGGTTATGCCGACAAAACAGTTAATGATATGGCAGCAGGCCCTCCCTTCTGTAACATATGTTAACCTTTATGGGCCTTCAGAAATTACCTGTAACTGCACCTACTATATTATAGATCATAAGGTGGAGGCTGGGGAAAAGCTTCCGCTTGGTAAAGTTTTTGATGGTAGAAAAGTTGTTCTTTTAGATGAAAAAGGACAGGAGATAACAGAGAAAAATGTAAGCGGAGAAATCGCTGTAAGCGGTGAATCCCTTGCAATTGGATATTATCATAATGAAGAAGAGACAAAGAAACATTTCCAGGAAAGAAATGTAGATGGAAGTTCTATAAGAACTTATCTTACAGGCGATGTAGCATTTATTGCAGACGATGGGGAAATGTACTTTGCAGGAAGAAAAGATTTCCAGATCAAGCATATGGGTCACAGGATCGAGCTTGAGGAGATTGAAAGAACTATAGGAACATATGACGGCGTTGAAAGATGCTGTGCAAGATATGATGAAGAAAAGAGCAGAATCTATCTTTATTATACTGGCGAAAGAGATGGAAGAGAACTTCATGTTGAAGTAAAGAAGAGACTTCCACTTTATATGGTTCCTAACAAATTCATTCATGTTACAGATTTTATTCTCAACAAGAATGGTAAGATTGACCGCAAATTATTGGAAACCCTTCCAGTAGTTTCAAAATAAAATAATCTCCTGGGGATTTCCCTTTCCCCAAATAAACTGACAGTTAGCCGAAGTTTAAGGATTCACCGCTCCTTAAACTGTGTTACAATAGTAATTGGCTGTACTGTCAGTTTTATTTTTTTGGAGATTATTATGAAGATTTTACTTGTTGCATTAAATGCTAAATATATTCATTCAAATCCAGCGGTTTATTCCCTTAAGGCTTATGCATATAAAATGCTGGATCTAAGAAAAGAAGATTCTATAGAGATTGCTGAATTTACAATTAATGACAGATATGAAGATATTATAGCGGGGATAATAGAAAGACATCCTGACATGATAGGCTTTTCAACATATATCTGGAATAGTGAGATGATGAAAAGTGTGATGAAGGATATAAGACTTATAGATCCTTCTATAAAACTTTTTGCAGGAGGTCCGGAGGCAAGTAACGATCCTTTATGTTTTCTGGAATATACGGATATAGTACTTCTTGGGGAAGGGGAAAGGAATTTTACTTTAGTTGCTGATTGTTTCTTTAATGGAAAAGAGATACCTGTTACAGAATATGATGGAATCTTAACAAGAGATTATAAAGACAGGCTGGTTCCTTCAGAAATGCCTCAAAGTGAAATGGATCAGATCCCATTTTTATATAATAAATTAGAAGAATTTGATAACAGGATCATTTATTATGAATCATCCAGAGGTTGTCCTTTCAGGTGCAGTTACTGTCTTTCTTCTTTAGACAGGCATGTGCGGGTCAGAAATATGGATATTGTTCTTCAGGAACTAAAATTCTTTTTGGATAAAAAAGTGAAGCAGGTTAAATTTATAGATAGAACCTTTAATTTCTCAAAGGAAAGAGCACTTAAGATATGGTCTTTCATTAAGGAAAATGATAATGGAATCACTAATTTTCATTTTGAGATAGGGGCAGATCTTCTTTCAGATGAAGAAATAGAGCTTTTATCATCTTTAAGAACCGGCCTTGTCCAGTTAGAGATAGGTATACAGACCACAAATAATGATACCATGAAAGAAATAAGGAGAGTTGCTGATAATAATAAGATACTGGATAATGTAAGAAGACTTAGAAAAAATTATAATATAAATATTCATACTGATCTTATAGCAGGCCTTCCTTTTGAGGATTATGAGAGCTTTAGGCGGTCTTTTAACGACATTTATCCACTTTACGCAGACCAGTTGCAGTTAGGCTTCTTAAAGGTGTTAAAAGGCACGTATATGCATCTAAAGAAGGATGAATATAAACTGGTATATATGGATCATCAGCCTTATGAAGTGTTTTCTACAAAATGGCTTTCCTATGAGGAAAATCTGAAGCTTCATAAGATAGCAGATGCAATTGAGTTATTTTATAATTCACAACTCTTTAGGAATTCTTTAAAATATATGGAGAGATGGTTCGATTCTCCATTTGATATGTATGAAGCCTTAGCCGCTTTTCTGGATGAGAAAAAACTTTCTCACATAGGGATCAATGCAAGAAAGAAATATGAGATCCTGATTGATTTTGCTTTGGAAAAACTTGAAGGGGTTAAGATAAGAGAAGTTAAAGACATAATAAGATTTGATGAAATGCTCCATATGCATCCTAATAGAAAAATGACGGCGGATGATCATTTCTTTATTGATGGTAAGGATAGGCATATTGAATTTGATTATGAAAATAAAAATGTAGTAACAAAAGAAGTAAGCTGGAAAGAAATATGATTCTTAGCTTATAATTATAAACACACAAAACAACACACAAATACACAAAAAAACATTTTTAAGGGGGATTAACCATGAAAAAAATAATAAAAAAAATACTGGCCTTATCTCTTTCTGTCATGCTTTTGGCAGGTTGTCAGAAAACTGCACCTAATACTGGAGGGAAGAGTGAAGAGGTTAAAAATAGTAACGTTGCATCTGACGGGGATTATGCTGAGACTTCTGACGGAGTTTCAAAATATGCAGGTAAAACTGCAGATGAGATATTAGCAGATCTTACTACTGAGCAAAAAGTTTCTCAAATGCTTCAGCCTGCAGTATATATGGTAAGCACAGATATGATGAAAGATCAGTGTTATGGAAGTCTCCTTTCAAAGTTAGAAAGTGTTTCTTATGCCGAATGGCAGGGAATCGTTGACAGTTATCAGGAGGCAGCACTTTCTTCTGAGGCAGGTATTCCTTATCTTTTCGGACAGGATGATGTACATGGAGTTAATTATGCCACAGGAACAGTTATATTTCCTCATAATATAGGAATGGGAGCTGCAAATGATCCAGAACTTATGTATCAGGTGGGACTTATTACAGCAGATGAAGCTAAACTCTGCCATATGTTATGGAATTTTTCTCCTTGTGTGGCTCAGTCAGTGGATCCAAGATGGGGCAGAACCTATGAAAGTTATGGAGCTGATCTAAATATCATTAAGAGCTTAAGTGGTGAATATGTAAGAGGTCTTAAGGATGGAGGCCTTGTTGCCTGTGGAAAACATTTCTTTGCAGATGGAAATGTTAAGTTTGGTACAGGGGAAGATTCTGATGTAAACAGGCTGATAGATAGAGGAGATGCTGAACTTTCAGATGAAGAAATAAATGAACTTCTTTCAGTTTATCAGAACCTTATAGATAACGGGGTTCAGACCATTATGATCAGCCACTCATCTCTTAACGGCGTTAAGATGCATGAAAATAAGAAGTATATTGATTATCTTAAAAATGAAATGGGCTTTAAAGGCTTTATCGTAAGTGACTGGAATTCAGTACAGAATACTTCCGGGGCAACATATAAGGAGCAGCTTATAAATGCCATAAATTCAGGTATCGATATGCTTATGGAAGTTGAGAGCTTTGATCAGGCCAAGGTTTATATACTGGAAGCTATTGATGAAGGAAGCATCAGCGAGGAACGAATTGATGATGCGGTAAGAAGAATCCTTCAGGTTAAGATAGATGAAGGAATAATGGATGATCCATTTTGCGAAAAAATGAAAACCACTATGGAATCTACTGGATCAGCAGAATATAGAAAAGTTGCAGAAAGGGCAGTAGAAGAAAGCCTTGTTCTTCTTAAAAATGAAAATGATATACTTCCATTAAAAGAAGGAAGTAAGGTATATGTAACAGGACCAGCAGCGAACAATGCGCAGGTTCAGTGTGGTGGATGGACTCTTGACTGGAATTCGAGTCCAAATGTGGGAATCGAAGGAGTTACCACCATACAGAATGGAATGAAAGATATTTTCCCTGAAAAAAATATTGAAGTAATAACTGAGCCATCCCGTGCTGAGGAAGCTGATGTGATAATTCTTGTAATAGGCGAAGAATCCTACGCTGAGTGGAATGGAGATACAGAAGATTTAAGCATCACAGGTTCCCTTGGTATAAGATCTAATGAAGGGATGATAAAAAAGGTAAAAGAATATAATAAACCTGTAGTTACTCTTATAGTTGCAGGAAGACAGGTTCTTATTAAAGATTATATTGATTCCTGGGATGCGGCTGTAATGTGTTATCTTCCTGGATCCGAAGGCCAGGGTATTGCGAATGTCCTTTGCGGCAATGCTGATTTCAAAGGAAAACTTCCTAGCCCATGGTACGGTAGCGTAGATGAGATAGGAAGTGGAAAAAGCTGGCTTGATATTGGATATGGTCTTTCTTATTCTGATTAATTAAGAGTCCAGTAGTTTATGGTTGGTTTGTTATGACTTGTAGAACCTAAAGTATCTTCACCTCCCATAAATCTGAAATTTGTGTGACAAATGACTGCCTATATGTGGAATCGTTGCCATATTCTTGTTATGATAGTATCATATATAACATAGGGAAGAATGTGAAAAGTATGAATTTTATTATGGTTTAGAATATTTAAGAGGGTGATGTTATGTTAAAAGGGGGACTTGATTTTTTAATTCCGAAAGATTATCCGGAATTTAAAGATGAGTTCAACAGAAGAAATTTTAATGCATTAAAATTATTAACTATTATTGGGATGCCTTTATCAGTTGTCATTTATCTGTCACAGCTGTTTATAATAAATAAGTCGAAAGATCTTACTTTACTCAGCGTTTCAATGTTTTGTTATTTCGCATTTTTATCCATTTTAAGAGCGGTATTCCTTAAAAAAGAGAATAAGCATATTACATTTATTTTGTACTTGGTAGAGGTGCTGCCGCTTACTATGACCATACTTATGGGAACAGTTTTAGATCCGGATCATCAGGCACTTACTTTCCTTTTATTTCTTTCATTATTTCCGATTTTTATCTATGACATTCCATGGAGACTTATTGCTTTTGAAACGTTATTTGCCATAACTTTTGCGCTGCTTAGTTTCTTTGTTAAGGAAGAAAGAATATTCAGGATGGATCTGCTGCATCTTATGGAATTCTACACGCTGTCACTTACAGTGCTTATTATTATAATGGCTTCCAGAATAGAAACTGTCAGGATTTTTAATAAAACTTTAAAAATGCTTGAAAGGGATGAGCTTACAGGACTTTTTTCAAGAAATGCATTTTTAACTCAGGCAAAGACCATTCTTGAAACGGTTGCGCTATCTGACAGATATCCTGTCATCGTATATATAAATTTCAGAGGTCTTAAACATCTTAATAATGATTACGGACTTAAAAAAGGTGATGAACTTATATGTTTCATGGCAAATGAGTTAAAGAGACTTTATCCTGAAAGAAATATAGCAAGATTTACTGCAGATAAATTTGCCCTGATGATATATAGAGATGAATTAAGCTGTATAAAGGAAATGGTTGATAATGTTGAAAAGTGGTTATATGACCTGGTGGAATCCACAGGTTATAACGAAGCAAGTTACGAAACCTATACTAAAGGCAGGGTTAAGATCGGCTTTTATGAATATAAGAAGGGTGATAATGTAAATAAATGCTATGATCATGCTAAAGTGGCAGGTGACAGCATCATTGAAGATTCAGACAGATATATGGCAGAATATGATATCAACTTCGAAGAAGAAGAAAAAAATAGACATTATGTTCTGAATAATCTGGATAAGGCAATAGAATCAGGATGGATAAAGGTTTATTATCAGGCGGTTGTAAGATCCCTTACTGGAAGAATATGTAGTGAAGAAGCTTTGGCCAGATGGGATGATCCTGAAAGAGGAATGTTATATCCTGATAAATTCATTCCATATATTGAAAAGAACAGATCTACCTGGAAATTAGATCTTGAGATCTTAAGGCAGGTATTAAAAGATTTTAAGAAGAGAGAAGATGCGGGACTCAGACTTGTACCAATATCCATTAATTTTTCGAGATTTGATTTTGAAAATAGAAATCTGGCTAAAGAAATCGGGGCTATAGTAGGTACTTCTGGTTATTCTCCGGATCTTATCATTATTGAGATAACTGAAAGTGTTTATTCTGCAGATCCGGATTTCATAAATAAACAGATAGACAGCCTTCATGCTTTGGGATTCAGAGTATGGATGGATGACTTCGGAAGTGGTTACTCATCTCTTAATCTTCTTCAGGATACAAACTTTGATCTTATTAAACTGGATATGCAGTTTATGAGGAATTTTGGTAACAGAACTGAATTTATCATGGAAGACATGATAGATATGGCGAGAAAATGTGGAATCGGTACCCTTGCAGAGGGTATTGAAAAGCAGGAACAGTTTGATCTTATGAGAAGGCTTGGATGTGAAAGGCTTCAGGGTTATTATTTTTCTAAACCTGTTTCTCTTGAAACTATTATGGAAAGATATAAGAATGGAACAGGAATAGGATTTGAAAATCCTATAAAAGATAGATTCTATGATGACCTTGGAAAATATAATTTAAATGATCCATTTTCCCTGGATAAAGGTGAAGGTCATATCAAAGTTCAAAAGAATCTGCCTTGTGGTATCCTTGAATTCTTTAATGGTGATGGAAGTTATAAATGTATCAGAGCTAATGATGAGTATATTGATTTCCTGAAAACAATAGGATTTATTGAGAATACTGAATGGCATAAAACAGATAATTATATGAAACTGGATTTTGTTGCAAGGCCATCAAATGACTTTGTAAAAGGAACGATGGAATGTATAGCTTCTAAAAACTGGGAGAATCTGGTTACTGATGAAAAAGGCTTTGCTGTAACATCCTATATGCATTGGTTAGAAAAGGATCCTGTTACAGGAAATGACCTGATTATTGTAGTTGTTCTTATGAGTTAATTACCTTTTTTTGATGAGGGTATAGATTTTATAAAAAAGATGGACCTGGGTGCTGCAGAACCCGGGTCCATTGTTAATTTCAGCTATTTTTTAGTTTTTAGCTTTAAGTCTTTCAAAGTATGAATTTACTTCTTTGGTTACAACAGTGCTAAGAGTCACAAGGGCTATAAGATTAGGGATTGCCATAAGACCGTTAACTATATCGGCAATTGTCCAGACTGCAGATACAGTCATATAAGGCCCGATGAAAATACAAAAGATATAGAGTCCTCTGTAAAGCTTGATCATATTCTTTTTATGAGGAACTATATATTCGAGACATTTTTCTGAATAATAATCCCAACCCAGTATAGTTGTAAATGCAAAGAATACAAGGCACATCATAAGAAGAAACGCACTAAGCTGTTCAGGGAATGGGAGTCCAAGACAGAAGGCTTTTGATGTGATCTGTACACCTTCAAGTCCTGCAAAAGCTTCTGGAGCTTTAGACTGCATAATGACAATGGTAAGTCCTGTCATGGTACAGATGATGATAGTATCGATAAATGTACCAAGCATTGAGATGAGTCCCTGGTGAACTGGTTCGTCTGTTTTTGCAGCGGCAGCAGCAATAGGAGCAGAACCAAGACCAGCTTCATTTGAGAATATACCTCTTGCAATACCTTTCTGCATAGCAAGAAGAATGGCACCAAGAGCACCTCCTGATACAGCTCTGAGTCCAAAGGCACTTTCTATTATGGTTGCAAATGCTGCCGGGATTGCAGGTATATGTGTTAAAAGAACCAGAAGACTTATGGCTATATATATAACAGCCATAAAAGGTACAACTTTTTCAGCAACAGCTGAAATTCGCTTTATTCCACCAATGAGAACCAAGGCAACAATGGCTGTAAGGATAAAGCCTGCGATTACAGTACTCCAGGAATAATCAGTATTAAATATAGTAAAAGCTACATTTTTTGTATCTGGATCAAAGAAATTCTTAATGGCGCTGGTTATACCATTTATCTGTGTAAATGTACCTATTCCAAGAAGTCCAACTAAAGCTCCAAGGGTTGCAAATAGATATGCCAGCCATTTCCATTTTTTGCCCATACCTTTTTCTATATAGTAGAAAGGACCGCCGATGATGTGACCATCTTCTGCTGTGGAACGGTATTTAACCGCCAGCATACATTCTGCAAATTTAGTGGCTGTTCCAACGAGAGCGGCTATCCACATCCAGAAAAGTGCACCAGGGCCTCCGGCTGCAATGGCAGTAGCTACACCTACTATATTTCCTGTTCCGATGGTGGCAGACAGGGCGGTACAGAGTGCCTGAAAGGCGGATACATCCCCTTCCTTGTTGTCAGATTTGTCTTTTGAAAAGGCGTATTTAAATCCCAGTCCCAGTTTACGGAATTGGAGTCCTTTAAGCCTTATGGTAAGAAGAAGACCAACTGCTAGAATTGCGCAGATTAATGGAATTCCCCAGACGAAGTCGTCAATCTTTCCAAGAATTGAATTAATTTGTTCCATGTTACCTTTCCTCCTCTAAATTTATCTTATAAAGAAATATAATGTTAAAAGTATAGCAAGATCTATAAGATTCAAAACAGTAAATGCAGTTATATACTTAAGCGGGCGAGCTCCTTTCTTCTTAATATATAACTGGAAAGTGATGACACTGGCCATGGAAGCAATCAGGGTTCCAAGACCGCCAAGATTTGTTCCGATGATCAGTGCGGTTCCTTTATCAGTAAATCCTGAAAGAAGGATGGCGCAAGGAACATTGCTCATTATCTGAGAACAAAGAATAGAGGTGATAACCTCGCGACCTTCAATCATTTTCTTAAGGAAATCATATATAGCATCAATTCTTCCGAGATTTCCAATAAGAATAAAGAAGAATACAAATGTAAAGAGAAGGCTGTAGTTTACTTCTTTTAAAAGTTTAAAGTCATAGATGATAAAGAATAGTAATATGATTCCCAGAAGTATCCAGTAATTTAATACTCTAAGGATTGAAAGTATGGCTGCTGCAAATAGTATTGAGTAAATGAGTATGGATCTTAAATCAATATTTATCTTTTCTGAAATTCCTGTGGCTGTATCCTCTGATGTTAAAGGTTCATTTTTAATAAGGAACATCTGCAGCATGATAATAATAAATGAAAGGATGGTATAGAAAGCTGTCAGCTTTATAAATCCCATAAAACTTATATTATATGTTGAAGATAGAAATAAGTTCTGGGGATTACCGAAAGGAGTCAGCATACTGCCAAGGTTTGCAGCAATAGTTTCTTCAACTAAAGATAAGATAATTGTATTTTCAGATACTGAATTAAGTACCATCAGAGTAAGCGGCACCATGGTTACAAGGGCCACATCGTTTGTAACAAACATTGAGAGTAAAAATGAAAAAATGGTAAGAAGAGTTACTGCACGTCTTGCGTGACTTGCGCTGCTAATAAGCTGATGACTTACATAATCAAATGCTCCTGCTTTTTTAAGACCGCAGGTAACTGCCATAAGGCAGAATAAGAGTACAAGAGTTCTGAAATTAATATAATCTATATATTTTCTGTCCGGAAAAACAAAAAAACAGGATATAAATGCCAGTATTCCGGATATTATTAGAATAGGTTCTTTACTGAAAATGTTTTTTAGTTTGTTCATTTCTTTTCCTCCTAATGATGCCAACACTCCGGATTATAACATGATAAAGGTGAGGGATAAAAGAAAGATTTTCGCCCTTGAAATAAATACTGGATTGTGATATACCAATTTGAGAATGATTATCAAATTTATAAAGGAGTGGAAATTATGAAAAAGAATCTTATTAAGAAATTTACTGCTTTATTATTAGCAGGATTAATGGCTTTTAGTTTTACTGGATGTGCAGGATCTAAAAAAACAAAAGAAAACAGTAATACATCCAGTGCAAATGCTTCTGTAACAAACGCAGATGGAAAAATTAAAGTTGTATGTACGACATATCCGCAGTATGATTGGGTAAGGCAGATAATTGGTGACAGGAAGGATGATTATGAATTAACACTTCTTCTTGATAATGGTGTAGATCTTCATAGTTATCAGCCTACAACAGAAGACATAGTAAAGGTTGGTTCTGCAGATCTTTTTATCTATGTTGGTGGTGAATCTGATGGCTGGGTAGAGGATGTACTTAAACAAAAGACAAATCCTAATTTAAAGACTGTAAATCTCTTAGAGTCAATAGGTGAAGCTGCAAAGGAAGAAGAGATTAAGGAAGGAATGCAGGCCGAAGAAGAAGAGAAAGAAGAAGGCGAAGGAGAAGAGAAAGTTGAATATGATGAACATGTTTGGCTTTCCTTAAAGAATGCTGCAGTACTTGTAAATGTTATATCTAAAGAACTTGAAAATGTAGATCCAAAGAATAAAGAAGCCATCGAAAAAAATGCGGCTGATTATATTAAAGAGATAGATCAGCTTGATTCAAAATATGAAGATGTAGTAAAGAAGGCAAGTAAGAAAGCGGTAGTATTTGCTGACCGTTTCCCATTCAGATATTTAGTAGATGATTATGGTCTTGATTATTATGCAGCATTTGTTGGATGCAGTGCTGAATCAGAGGCATCATTTGAAACTGTTGCATTCCTTTCAAAGAAGGTTGATGAATTAGGCCTTAAGAGAGTACTTGTTATTGAGTCATCAGATGAAAAAATAGCAAACTCTGTAATTTCAAGTACAAAAGATAAAGATATGAAGATTCTTAAGATGGATTCTCTTCAGTCAATTACAAAAGATGAATTAAATGGAGAGAAGAGCTATCTTGGAGTAATGACTTCTAATCTTTCAGTTTTAGAAGAAGCACTTAATTAATATTTTTGGAGGATAGTTTATGTCTTATATGATCTGTAAAGATTTAGTTCCGGGCTACAATGGAAAAGGCATCGTGTCAAAACTTGATTTTTCAGTGAATAAAGGAGATTATTTATATGTTGTAGGGGAGAATGGAGTTGGTAAAAGTACTCTTATTAAGACTTTGCTCAGCTTAATCCCACCGGTTTCCGGAGAGATCATTCTTTCGGACGGGTTTCAGAGAAGTGATATAGGCTATCTTCCGCAAAGAACAGATGCGCAAAAGGATTTTCCTGCTACAGTACAGGAAGTTGTTTTTTCAGGAATCCTTGCAAAATCTAAAAGCAAATGGTTCATTAGTAAAGAGGAAAAAAATGAAGCCCTGGAAACATTAAAGAAAATTGGCATATATGATCTAAAGAATAAATGCTTTGCTGATCTTTCAGGAGGACAGCAGCAAAAGGTTCTTTTAGCCAGGGCTCTTACAGCAGCTGGTAAATTACTTGTGCTGGATGAACCGGTTACAGGACTTGATCCTATTGCTCAAAAAGAAATGTATGACCTGATAAATAATCTTAATAAAAATGGAGTTACCATCATCATGATCTCTCATGATGTTCATGCAGTTAAGTATGCAACTCATGTTCTTCACATGAGTAATGAAGGCAATTTCTTCGGAACAGCTGATGAATATAAGGAAAGCGAATTTTGGCTTATGTATCATAAAAAGAAGGAGGCAGTAGTAAATGAGCATTAGTGATATATTTCAAAAATTCTCATATTATCTTACATTTCCATTTGTAAGACATGCTATCATAGTTGGAATACTTATAGCTTTTTGCTCTGCTCTTCTTGGAGTAACACTTGTACTTAAAAGATATTCATTTATAGGAGATGGACTTTCTCATGTAGCTTTTGGCTCCATGGCTATTGCAACTGTTATCAAACTTACTAATATTTATTATCTGGTAATGCCTATAACAATAGTTGCAGCGGTGCTTATGCTTTGCGCCAGCAATAATGCAAAGGTAAAGGGAGATGCGGTTATTGCGATACTCTCTTCAGGAGCACTCGCCTTTGGTTATCTGGTGATGAATGTATTTGGAGCATCTGCAAATGTTTCAGGGGATGTTTGTACCACTCTTTTTGGTTCAATATCTATACTTACACTTTCAAGTGGAAAGGTTTGGTTCTGCCTGGTTGTATGTTTACTTGTATCTGTGGTATATTTTCTTATGTACAACAGGATATTTGCGGTTACATTTGATGAGAATTTCATGGCAGCAATGGGAGTAAATGTAAAACTTTATAACCTTGTATATGCCATAATAACAGCAGTGATAATTGTTCTTGCCATGGATCTGGTAGGATCTCTCCTTATCACAGCTCTTCTGGTAATTCCATCTCTTACAGCCATGAGAGTGATGAAAAGTTTTAAGGCAGTTGTTATTTATTCTGCTTTGATCTCGGTAGTAGGTGCCTTTGTGGGAATGTTTATTGCTATTGTTTCTCCGACATTTCCTGTTGGTTCAACAATTGTAATGGTTGATCTTATAATCTTTATCATACATTGTATTATAAAAAGATTTATAAAAAACTGATAAAAGCCTGGGAGGCGTTGGTCTGATGAAAAGAAAAAATAAAAAGTTAATCTCATATTTTATGATTTTTTCTTTAGTTTTTTTAAGTGGTTGTGGTGATCCTTCTTCTAATAAGAGAAGCGGAGGGACAGGCACGAAAACTGTTCAGGATGTGCTAGATGAAAGAACAAAGAGTGAAAGCACTACTGAAATAACAACCGAAACAAAAACAGAGACTGAGACTGAAACGGAAGTTACAACTGAGGCAAGTACAGCAAAAGCTGCAGATGTTACTGAACCCAAAACAACAGATGCTTCAGATGGAGTACTTACATATACCGCAGATCAGATTGATTATGACACTACCAATATGAGTAAGGATATGGTTTATGCAACCATATATAATTTCATGATGGATCCTATATCTCATTCTAATGAGATAATTAAGATCAAAGGAAATCTCATTACGTTATATGATGAAAAGACTGGTCAGAATTATCATTACTGCCTTATAAAGGATGCTATGGCCTGCTGTCAGCAGGGCATGGAATTTGTATGGGATGATGGAAGTAAAGTATATCCTGATGACTATCCGCCACAGGATACAGAAATTATAATAACAGGCAGGTTTGAAACTTATAAAGATTCTCCTGATGATAAATATACTTATTGCAGACTCAGTGATGCAGTCCTTGAAGTAGTAAACTGATTTGAATAAGTGAATTTACAACACAAAATATTTAGATTTTTTTTGTTCTTTTATTTTAATTAATAACCGTAGTGATGTATAATAATTATATATTACTGCGGTTTTTTGTTATTTATTTAGGGGTTTTGGGAGGATAATAAATTGCATTCTATAAGATATAGGCTTATTGGAATGGTGACAGGAATGGTACTTGTAGTTTCATTATTCCTTGGTTTGATAAATATAAAAAATATCAATAAATTTGAAACAGATGAAGCATCTATGTCCATGAATGAGATGTGTTACAAAAATGGAGAGCAGGTAAATCTTTTATTGATAAGAGCTGAGGATATTGTTAAATATGTTGGAAGTGCCATGCAAAATTATATCACTGGTCCAAATGACTTGGAAAATTATCATTTTAGAAAAAATTTAAAAAAATACATGTCACAGACATTTCTTAATGCAACTGCGGATGTTGATGGGATAGATTCATTTTATCTGCATTTTAATGTGGATGAAGTTCCAAATGATGGGTTCTGGTACATTAAAAATGTAAAGACTAAAAAGTATGACTCGGTTAAGATCGTTGATGTTACCAAATATGATGCGAGTGATGAAGGCAGAGTCAACTGGTATTATAAGCCTGTGGAAGTAGGAGAGGCCATATGGCTCAGTCCTTATCTCAATGAGAATATAAGTGTATATATGATCTCATATTGTATGCCGGTTTATTCTTATGGAAAGCTGGTTGGAGTTGTAGGTATAGATATAAATTTTGACAGCATAAAAGAACTTGTTAAAAATATGACTATCTATAAAACAGGATATGCATATATTTCTTCAGGAGAGATAGGAAAGGTATATTATCATCCGGAGATTCCATCAGGTATAAGTGGAGCCGGTGGAGAGATAGAGTTTACTAATAATGAGGAATTATTAAGCGAAACTTCTACTGGGGATAAGCTGGTGTCATATACCTATTGCGGTGAGAAAAAAGCCCTGGCCTTTGAAACATTAAGAAATGGCATGATACTTGTACTGACAGCCCCGACGCAGGAGATTTTTTCAGAACGACAAAAATCCATAATGGAAGCGGTTTCTGTTATATGTATAGCTTATATAATTGCTTTTATTGTAGTAGTTTCAGCAGCTGAGCATATAATAAAACCTTTGATGAAACTAACTGAAGCGGCGAAGCGTATTCAGGAAGGAGACTATGATTTTACCATTGAGAAAAGCTTTGATGATGAGATAGGTGAATTAGCCGAAGCTATGAATGCCTCTCTGGTTAAAATCAATGAATCAGTTTCTACCATTAAGAAGATGGCTTATCATGATGAACTTACAGGTGTTAAGAATCATACCGCATATGAAGAAGAGGTGAGGGATTTAGAGGAAGCTATTAAAGATGGAAAAGCTGAATTTGGAATCGTCATGGTGGATATGAATGGTCTTAAGGCCATAAATGATAACTTCGGACATTCCAAGGGCGATATAGCTATAAGACTTATGAGCAGTGTGATCTGCGATACATTTGAACATAGTCCTGTTTTTAGAATTGGCGGCGATGAATTTGTAGCAATCCTAAAAGGCAGAGATTATAAGAATAAAGTTGAGTTATTTGAAAAATTAAAGCCATATCAGAAGGCGAAAGATATAAATGATTCAGAGCCATGGCTCAGCGTCTGTATTGCAGTGGGATATTCTGAATATGATCCTAAAAAGGATAAAGAATTCCTGGATGTATTTAAACGTGCAGATGAGGCTATGTATCAGAATAAAAAAGAATTAAAAGCAGGAAGATAGAAAAATCCCCTTTAGCTTCTTTGATTTTAAGAGGCTTCAGGGGACTTTTTTATGAGTTTAGTTCGTTACTCATTTGGCGGTAAGCGGCTTTTTCACTGCTATCCAGCAGAAGTTTTAGGTTTTTGGAGATGTTTTTTGGTTCTTCTTTCATGCCCCCAAGAACCCATTCGGTTACCATACCGCATACTCCGTAGGCAAAGAATCTTGCAAAAAACTTTCTGGTTCTATGATCCACAACATTTTTTTCGTCAAGAACATTTATGGCATCTTCAAATAATCCTTCCGCAACTTCAATGAAAAAAGTGATGAGAAAGTAATTGGCGTGCTTTATGGTATTGATAGAAAAATCCTTATCTTTTTTTAGCTGATCTAAGATATTTAATATGCAGGTGTCCCAGTTTTCAAAGGTTACATCCTTCATATAAGGTTCTATATATTCAGTGGTATAAATCCATTTTAGTAAAGCATACTTATCTTTAAAGTGATAATAGAAAGTCTGTCTGTTAATGCCACAGCCGTCAGCAATCTCAGAAATAACAATTTTATCAAAAGGTTTTTCTTTTGTAAGTTTTTTTAAGCTTTTTGTGATAGCCTTTTTAGTAAGAGTTGATTCAGGCATTTGAATTAACCTCCCATTAGTTTATTTTACATATTATTTTAGAAACCATTATGATAAAATTCAAGACAGAAGATGGTTTTTTTATAGTTAGGGGTGCGAAATGAGAATACTTATAGTTGAAGATGAAATAAGACTGGCAGATACAATAGCAGATATTATTGAAGAGTCAGGAGAAACGGTTGATGTTGATAATGATGGCGAAGACGGTTATTATGATGCGGCTTCAGGAATTTATGATGCCATAGTGCTTGATGTTATGCTTCCCCATATGGATGGATTTGAAATCCTAAGAAAGATAAGAAGTGAAGGAATCATGACACCGGTGCTTATGCTGACTGCAAGGACAGAACTAAGTGACAGGGTTACAGGACTGGAAAGTGGAGCGGATTATTACCTCACTAAACCCTTTGAAAATGAGGAACTATTAGCGGCGCTGCATGCCATTATGAGACGAAAGGCAGCGGATATAATACCAGATGAGCTTACCTTTGGAGATATAAAGCTTTCTCCTTCAACAGCCGAATTATCCTGCAAAGGAAAGAGCATTAAGCTTAATGCAAAAGAATTTGAGCTTATGCGCTATCTTATGATCAATGGCAGTAATATCATTTCTAAAGAGACTATTATAAATAAGATATGGGGATATGATTCAGATGCAGGAGATAATAATGTTGAGGCTTATATATCATTTTTAAGAAGAAAGTTAGACAGCCTTAAAGCCAATGTTTCCATTTCAGTAGTAAGAAAAATGGGTTATCATCTAGAGGAGAAATGATGAAAAAATCAAAAAATCCGGTTATAAATAAATTAAAAATGAAATTCATTTTGATCATGATGATCATCGTGGTCTTATTTCTTGGTGCCATTTTTACATTTCAATACCTGATACAAAAAAAGGCCATGGAAACTGAGAACTGGTCTGCTCTTTCAAAGGCTATTGAAGATTTTGAATTTCCTTTTAATATGAAGCCTGGTGAAGGAGAAAGAATTGAAAGAGATCGTAAGGAAGGGGAAATTCCCTTTGGACAGAGTAAAGGCATGGGAAGAAGGGTGGCAACCATAGTTGTTTCTGTGGATTCTTCCGGGGTTATAACCAAGGTGAAAAATGACATCTTCTACGTATCAAACAGTGACATAACCAGCCTTGTAAAAAATTATCTTTCAGATGAAAAAGAGTATCAGCATCTTTCGGATTATGACTTTATATGTATGAAAAAGGAATTGGATAATGGAGAGATACTTATATCATTTGCTGACATTTCAAATGATATTAAGGCCCTGAATCATATTCTTATTAATGCGTTAAAGATAGGTCTGGTTGTATTTGTTGTAATGCTTATTGTGGCAGTATTTCTTTCAAAATGGGTTACTTATCCTGTCGAAAAAGCTTGGAATGACCAGAAAAGATTTATTGCTGATGCATCTCATGAATTGAAAACGCCTCTTACCGTAATAATGTCAGGAACTGATATGGTGAGGCGTTCATTAAAAAAAGATGAGGAAAAAAATAGAAGAGATTTAAAAAGACTGGATAATATACATTTTGAATCAGAAAGAATGAAGGAACTCATCGGTGAATTGATTGAAGTTGCAAGAGGAGATATGGATCAAAAGACTGTCTTTGAGGAAGTAAGTCTTACTGAAGTTGCAGAAGATGCAGTACTTTCATGGGAAGCAATATACTTTGAAGATAAGAAGACGCTTACTGCAAGTGTTGAAGAGGGCCTTTTAATTAAGGGAGACAGGACGAAACTCAGACGTCTTATGGATATTTTGATTGATAATGCAAAGAAATATAGTTATGAAAAAAGTGAAGTAACTCTAAATCTTAAGAAGTGGAAATATAAAGGAATAAAAGAAGGAATACTTCTTTCTGTTACTGATCATGGAGCTCCACTAAGTGAAGAAGAAATATCACATTTGTTTGAAAGATTCTACAGGGCGGATAAAACCAGAGAAGCAACCAATGGGTATGGTCTTGGACTTACAATAGCAGAGGGGATTGCAAAAGAGCATAAAGCACGTATTTGGGCGGAATCTGATGGAAAAGATTTGAATAAATTTTATGTATTTTTTCCGGTTTAGTGTTTACATAATTCTGTATTTGTTATATAATTAATATTTATTACGAAAATGTTACAACAATTTTGGAGGTTGAAATGACTAAGAAGAGAATAGTAAGGGCGGCTATGTCATGTTTGCTTGCTGCATCACTTGTCTTACCATTAGGAATTAACAACATAAATGATCTTTCCATCGTTAAGGCGGATGACCTTGATGATGCAAGAAAAGAAAAAGAAGAAGCAGAAGCAAAGAAAAAAGAAGCAGAGGATAAATTAGCTACTCTTAATAAAGAAGCAGAGGACACCAATGCTGCCATAGAACAGCTGGATGTAGAAATTAGTGAATACAATGCAATAATAGCTGATCTAAATGAGCAGAGAAATAAATTACAGGCACAGCTTTCAATTACTGAGATGAAACTTCAGAATGCTCATATTATGGAAACAAATCAGTATGCATCAATGAAAAAACGTATGCAGTACGCATATGAAAATGGTGATATTGATTATATATCAGCTCTCATTTCAATTGAGGATTTTGATAGTATACTTAATCAGTCTGAATATGTAGAACAGGTTTCATCTTTTGACCAGGAGCAGCTTAATAAGCTTATAGCAATTAAGCAGGATATTGCTGATGGTGAAGCTGAGATGCAGAAAAAGTTAAAAGAGGTAAATGAGGTAAAAGCTGAAAATGAGGCAAATCAGGGTGCTCTTCAGGTACTTCAGGATGGAAAGAAGGAAAAACTTGGAGAATATAATATGCAGATTTCGGAAACAAATGATCTCATTACTGAACTTGATGAAGATATTGAAACAAAGGCAAGTGAGATCGCAAGTTTAGAAGCAGAAGTAGAAAGAAAGAGACAGGAAGCAGCAGAAGCAGCGGCAGCAGCGGCTAATTCATCTGATGGTGAAGATAGTTATGTGCCTGTTATCAGTGGCGATGGAACAATATGCTGTTGGCCTTGTCCTTCAAGTTATTATATTTCATCATATTATGGTCCTAGAGATACTGGTATTTCAGGTGCTTCAACATATCACAGAGGAGTAGATATTGGAGCAGACTACGGTGTTTCAATTGTTGCAGCAGGGGACGGTTATGTAGCATCAACTGGTTACAGCTATATAAGAGGTAATTATGTAATAATAAGCCATGGTAATGGTTTATGTACCTTATATCAGCATATGTCAGGCTTTGCTGTTTCTTCTGGTGAAAATGTATCAGCAGGACAAACAGTAGGATATGTTGGTGAAACAGGAGTTGCATCGGGGCCACATCTTCATTTTGAAGTATGGGTAAATGATGATCCTGTTAATCCACTTGGTTATTTTTAAAATCAGGAACTTTAGAGAATCCCGTTTCGTTTAATACGAGACGGGATTTTTTGCGTAGGCAACGAGCCAAGTACCTATACCTGTGCTTGCACAAAGGTATAGGTATTTGGCGACTGCTCGACATCGAGCAACTTGTTGCGAGAGGAAGTAGATTTATTAATAAAATGTTGACAATGTTACGAATATGATATAATTTTGTTACAAAAGTATTACAAAAAAATGCGGAGGTAAAAAAAGAAACAAAGGAAGCAGAGAAAGAAACAAAGGAAAAAGTAGATAATATTAAACTGAAGGCACAACCTTCAATTGCTGAGGGACTGTATCGTGGTACTAAAATTGTTGAAATAAGCCCGGGTGTATTTGAAGAGCAGCCAGTAGATCAGGATCAGATTGATATTAAGGATGCTGCTGATTACGAAGGAGTGGCTGAGCCAAAGCCAGAGCCAGAAAAGGGTCCTATTATTGGACCTGATGGATATCCTGTTACTGGACTTGATGAAGATCCTGTTACTGGACCTGATGAAGATATCGAATTAAAGACAAGTGAAAATGAACCTTTAGAGGAAGATGGTGAAACAGTTGATCCTATTAAGTATTATAATTAAACATTAATAAAAGTAATAAGGTTGATGCATTTTAAACATCAACCTTATTTTTTTGGGGTACAAAAAATTCTAGGTGTTCCTTTTCTTTACAAAACTCCAATTTTGTCTAATTACAAAGAAAAATTAAAGTTTTATTATACCTAATGAAAATAAAGATTGGAGGTAATAGCATGAAGAATTTTGGGAAAACTGTCGTACGTTGCAGAATGCTTATCATAATTGTTGGCATTTTACTTTTAATACCTTGTGCGATCGGATATCTCAAAACGAGAACCAATTATGATGTCCTTACTTATCTTCCAAAGGATATTGAGACTATGAAAGGACAGGATATCCTGGTTAAGGATTTCGGAACTGGAGCGTTCTCGGTTGTAGTAGTAGAAGGGATGCCTGATAAAGATATAGAAAAATTACAGGCAAAATTAGAAAATGTTGATCATGTAAAGAAAGTCGTCTGGTATGGTGCTTTAGCAGACATATCAATACCTGAAGAACTTCTTCCTTCAAAGATTGAATCAAAGATAGAAAACGGCGACTGCAAGCTGATGATGGTAATTTATGATTCAACAATGTCATCGGATGAGACAATGAATGCAGTTGAGGAAATAAGAAAAACAGCTGGTGAGCAGGTATTTCTCAGCGGTATGTCAGCAGTAGTTGTAGATACTAAGAATCTTTGTGATAAAGAAGTCCCTGTTTATGTAGGAATAGCAGTACTTATTACATTTATAGTTCTTTCACTTACAATGGATTCATTCCTTATACCTGTTTTTTTCCTTTTAAGTATAGGAATGGCTGTTGTATATAATCTGGGTACTAATTTTATATCAGGTGAGATCTCATATATAACTAAGGCTTTGGCTGCGGTACTTCAGCTGGCAGTTACAATGGATTACTCAATCTTCTTATGGCACAGTTATTGTCAGGAGAAGGCAAAATATAGAGATGATAATGAAAGAGCAATGGCAGATGCCATTAACAGTACTTTTTCATCAGTAATTGGAAGTTCAATAACTACCGTTGCTGGTTTCGTAGCACTTATGTTTATGAGCTTTACATTAGGACTTGATCTTGGTGTTGTAATGGCTAAGGGCGTAATACTTGGTGTTATAACATGTGTAACAATACTTCCTTCACTTATCCTTATCTTTGATAAGGCCATATCAAAGACAACTCATAGATCACTTATTCCTGAGTTTAAAAAGCTTCCAAAGGTAATAGTTAAGTATTCATGGATTTCTATTTTGTTATTTGCAATCCTTATAATTCCTGCTCTGCATGGTTATAAGAATACAAAGGTATATTACAATCTGGATACTTCTCTTCCAAAGGATTTAAAGAGTATCACTGCAAATGAAAAATTAAAAGAAGAGTTTAATATGAATTCAACTCATATGGTTCTTTTCGATTCAAATATGAGTGAGAAAGATATCAATAAACTCATTGCAGATATTAAAGAAGTTGATGGAGTTAAAGCAGTACTTGGACTTGAATCTCTTATGGGACCTACATTCCCTAAGGAAATGATCCCTGACAGCATTATGGAAGTATTTGATAATGGTGAATACAGAATGATGCTTATTATGTCAGAGTATGCAGTTGCTTCAGATGAAGTTAATGCACAGTGTTCATCCATCAATAAGATCATTAAGTCTTATGATTCAAAGGCAATGCTCGTAGGAGAAGCTCCTTGTACAAAGGATCTTATTGATATAACAAATACAGACTTCAACAAAGTAAATACAGTTTCCATCGGACTTGTATTCCTTATTATCTTCTTTGTATTTGGCTCAGCAACACTTCCAATCATTCTTATATGTGTTATTGAGTTTGCGATATTTATCAATATGGGTATTCCATATTACGCAGGAACTGTTCTTCCTTTCGTTGCTTCTATAGTAATTGGTACTATACAGCTTGGATCAACAGTTGACTATGCAATCCTTATGACAAACAAATATAAGGAAGCAAGATTAAGCGGATTAGAGAAGAAAGAAG
The DNA here is from genome assembly GCA_002371025.1 of Lachnospiraceae bacterium UBA3772. Taxonomy (GTDB): domain Bacteria; phylum Bacillota; class Clostridia; order Lachnospirales; family Lachnospiraceae; genus Eubacterium_Q. The sequence goes on from DFFQ01000040.1 coordinate 48,716, forward strand.
CTATACAGCAAGCGCTTACAACTTCCATGACATCTATAATTGTCAGTGCTCTTACTTTCTTCGGAGCTACATTTGGTGTAGGTGTTTATTCAGAAATAGATATGATCAGTGCTCTTTGTAAATTAATGGCACGTGGTGCCCTTATCAGTATGATAGTTGTAATCACTCTCCTTCCTGCAGCATTAAGAGTACTTGATGGTCTTATTATTCATACAACAAAAGGTCTTAGAGGCCTTAAAAAAGATAACAAATCTGATACTGATGCAATTGCTTCAGTATAGAACGGAGTAGAAAGGATTGATAATATGAGAAAAGTAAGCAGTAAAAAAATAATTGCAGCTGGTCTTTGTTGTTCACTTGTTATTACAACAGTTGGATGTTCTACATTAAATAATGTAAACAGAGAAGTTCCTCAGGTAGAGACTTTAGCTTCGGATACTGATGCATCAAATCTTACAGATGTAATATCAGATTCTCTTAGCTTAAATGCACCTCAGAACGCCGATAAGGATGAGACTGTATATGTTCTTGCAGATGCTAATGGTAATGTAAATAAGACCATCGTTAGTGACTGGTTAAAGAATAGTGATAAATCAGAATATCTTTCAGATGTTTCAGACTTAAAGGATATAAATAACGTAAAGGGCGATGAAACATTTGAACAGAACGGAAAGAGTATCAAATGGCATGCAAATGGCAATGATATTTATTATCAGGGAACAACAGATAAAGAAGTCCCTGTAGCTGTAAAGGTTACATATTATCTTAATGATAAAGAGATAAAGCCAGAAGATCTTGCCGGAAAGAGTGGTACTGTAAAGATCAGATTTGATTATATCAATAAAGCAAAAGAAAAGGATTGTTATGTTCCTTTCATTATGGCTACAGGATTCATGCTTGATGCTGATAAGTTCACTAATGTAAATGTAACAAATGGTAAGCTTATTTCAGATGGCGGACGTTTTATCATAGTTGGTATGGGTATGCCAGGATTAAAGGACAGCCTTGGAATTGAATCTGAAGGATTCAATATTCCTGACTATGTAGAAGTAACAGCAGATACATCATCATTTAGCATGGCTATGGCTGTAACAGTTGCAACAACTACAGCTCTTACAGATAAGGATCTTGATGTAAAGACTCTTGAAGAAAAAATTGACTCCCTTTCAGGTGAATATAATAAAGGAATGGGAGATCTTGTTAAAGGAATTAAAGATTATACAGATGGTGCAGCCAAGGTAAATGATGGCGTGGCTCAGGTGTATGACGGAACAACAGCAGTTAAAGATGGTGCAAGTCAGATAAAGGATGGTGCCAGTGCACTTTCAGACGGAATTAATCAGATCAATGATCAGGTTCAGGATATCAGCCTTCCAAGCGTTAAGGGAATGGCAGGAAATATGTCTGAAGAAGAAAAGCAAAAGTCTAAGGAAACTATTATGAAGGAGGCATCACGTCTTGGTGCTCCATCAGAAGAAGAGCTTACAGCATCAATGACGAAGAGTGTTACAGATGCAGTATATGGAAGTATCAATGACTCAGCACCTGAATTAAAGGCAGTTACTGAGGCAGCTGCGGCAGATCCAAATTATGGAGCTGCAAAAGTAATTGGTGAGACCGGGGCAGCTAAAGGTGCCGCTCTTGGAAATGGTGCTTCTTATCTTGGATCAGATGGAAAAGCACATACATTAAAGGAAGATGCTTATGCGGCAGCTAATTCAGTTGATGCAGATACAGCTCTTGCAGCAATTAATTCTTTAACATCAGATGAGCAGAAAGCAAGCATTGCTTCACTTGAGTCACAGCTTATAGAAGCAAATGTAGCTTTGCAGTTACAGCAGATTGCAGAGGCAAAGGGTATTACAGTAGAGCAGTTATTACAGGCAGCACCAGAGACAAAGGACCAGGTTACTGCAGCAGTTAGAAGTGAAGTAGAAAGCCAGATGGCAAATCTTTATGTTTCACTTTATAAAGCAGGTTATGGTTCAGGTTATGGAACTGGCTTTGCCACAGGTTATGGCACAGGTTATGCAAATGAGTATGCAAATCTTGCAGGTGAGTTCAGCAATGTAATGGGTAATGTTAAGACAAACCTTTCATCTGTACTTTCTGGAACAGGGGAAACAATTAAGTCAATGTGTGAAGCATATGCTCAGGCAGGTGCAAATGTAACTCTTAATACAGTTGATGAAAAAGTTACAGCATTTGGTGCAAAACTTGATACACTTAAGGGGGCAATGAACCAGGCAGCTGACGGATCTGACAAATTAAAAGTTGGTTCATATTCACTTTATGATGGAACAGTAGAACTTAACGACGGAGCTGAGACTCTTTATTCAGGATCTAAAGAACTTACATCTAATAATGTTAAGTTAAATGATGGAGCTGATAAATTAGGAGAGGCAACATCTAAGATTGTAGAGGCTATTAATAGTGGAGAGGCTGATATGGATGATGTTCTTGGTAAACTCAATACATTAAGAGATTTATCTGAGGAATATCAGAGCTTCACTGGCCTTTTGGATGGTAAGTCTGGTAATGTAAAATTCATTATTAAAACTGATGGGGTAAGTGAGAAATAATCACTTTAAACAAATAAAACAAAAATAAGCCCTAGGGGAAACATTCCCCTAGGGCTTATTTTTAATTAAATCCGATAAGTTTTTGAGATATCTTATATCCGATCTTTATTATAAATGTTCCTATTTTTGATCTCATCTGCATTGCAAGGCCTAGTATATGACGGTTGACATATTTATACTGACCCTGTTTTTGATCTTTAAGAAATTGCCATAATTCATCTCTTTTAGCCAGAGCTTCAGGAGAACCATCCTTAAGAAGAAAGGAAGTGGATACTGCCATCATTACAGCTAGATACTGACTTAAATAACGTCTTAGCTTTTTGTTCTCAATGGTACGGAGAGGATGATCCTTAATAAGGATCTTTGTTACTAAAAGCTGCTGATCAATTCGGTTTATCATATTTTTTTCATTTACGGATTGATCATCTCTTCCTATGAAATAATGATAAAGATCCACGTCTATGTAGTAAAGCTTCTTCATATATGGAAGAGGATGATATACATAAATATTATCTACGTAGAAGGTATGCTTTGGAAGAGTCAGACCTGTATGACGTAGAAGATCTGTGCGGTATATTACGGAATGCATAAGAATGTTTTTCCAAGGCTTGAATTTACCAATCTCGTCCCATGTAAATGAAGTGCGGCTTGGCATGATACCGCGGTAAGTGATGCGTTTTTTCTTCTTCTTGCCAAGTTTTTCATAAACATAATCAGAAATAAGCATATCAAATTCTGTATCAAGCTTTTCATTTTCTTCAAGAAAAGTAAGGATTACTTTTAAAGCTTTCTTTCCAAGCCAGTCATCGCTGTCTAAAACTTTAAAGTATCTACCGGTAGCATTTTTAAGACCGGTCATTACTGCATCTCCATGTCCGCCATTTTCTTTATGGACGACTTTTATTAAGTCTGGATAGTCGGAGGCATATTTATCTGCTTTTGCAGCTGTTCCATCGGTTGAACCATCGTCAACGATTATTATTTCTATACAATCTTCGTTTATAAGACAGGATTTAATAGCTCTGTCCATATAATTCTCAGAGTTATAACAAGGAATAGCGATTGTGAGAATCTTATCTTTTTTTTCCATTAGAAAAACCTCATTTCATTTGTTTTAATCTGTATTATCCTTCATGCTTTTGCCTTTTGTTAAATATTGAGGTAGGACATAAGTAAGCAGAAAGAAAACAACTGCCATAAAAAAGGCTGATATAACATCAATAACTGAATGTTGTTTTAATAACATGGTTGATAAAATAATAAGAACTGAAAGAATTACTATAAGCACACATCTTAATCGACTCTTTGCAAAGCGCTCATTCAGTAAGAGGGCAGTTGTGACACAAAGAGTGTTATAAACATGAATGCTTGGTAATACATTTGTTGGAGTATCTGTGGTCTGCAGATGCTTTACAAGATCAGTGAAAAAATTATCTCTTGGATATACTGCAGGACGCAAATCTAAAGCATTTGGATATATATAAGAAACTATTAGAAACATCGTCATTCCGCAGGTAAGAAACCACGCCAGACGGTTGAATTCTTTACGTTCAAATAATATAAAGTATGCCACAGTTACAAAGATATAAGCAAACCATAAAAGATAAGGAACTATAAAAGCTTCTATAAATGGGATCTTATCATCTAATGAGCAATGGATATAATTAAAGTTTACATCATTTCTTTTTTCAAGATAGATGAAACAAATGAAGTATACTGGGATGTAAAGCCCCCATAAAACGAATGAATATTTCTTAAAAAATGTTTTCATAATTCCTCTTTTAGTTTCTTAAAATATGCATTTACTATGATAATTTATACAGTGTTTTATGTCAAAATAAAATATATTAAAAATGTCTTAATTTTTTATTGTTTTTTTAAAATAGTGTAATACTTCATTGAATGAAATCATTATTTTTACTATAATGTAAAGGTATTGTTGGTGCTTTAAGGGGTTTAGGTTATTTGGAGGTTTTTTATGGGTGAACAATTATATGAAAACAGGGAACTCTCGTGGCTCAGGTTTAATGAGAGAGTTCTGGAAGAATCAGAGGATGAACGTACTCCGTTATGCGAGAGACTTAGTTTCGTATCTATATATCAGACTAATCTTGATGAATTCTTTATGGTAAGAGTTGGATCTCTTCATGATGAGATGCTTCTTGATGATGAAAAAGATAATAAGACCAATATGAAGGCCAGTGAACAATTAGAGGCCATAAGGGAAAAGGTTAAAGGCCTTAATATACGTAAGGATGCATCTTATTCTAATCTTATGAATAAGCTTCAGGATCAGGGAATTCATCTTATTGATTTTGCAAGGCTTAATCAAAAGGAAGGGGATTTTCTAAAACAATACTTTGAATCCGAGATCCTTCCGCTGCTTTCACCGATCACGGTAAGTAAGAAACAGCCATTTCCATTTATAAAAAATAATGAAATCTGCGCAGTTGCAGTACTTGAGACAAAAGCAAATAAGCAAAGACTCGGAATTGTTCCTTGTAATAATGGAATGTTTAGAAGACTTATACAGATTCCGGGAAATAAAGGATATTATATGCTGGCGGAAGAACTGATATTACATTTTCTTCCAAGTGTATTTCAGGGATATGATGTTACAAGCAAGTCTCTTATCAGAGTTACAAGAAATGCTGATATTGATGCAGATAAGGTATATGATGAAGAATTAAATTATAGAGATCATATGGCAGAAGTTATCAAGATGAGAAAGAAGCTTACCCCTGTAAGAATGGAATATACGAGAGATCTTGATAAGAAGGTTCTTAACCGTATGAAGAAATATCTGAATATTGATAAGGATATGTTATTTAAGTTGAACTCACCACTGGATCTGTCATTTGTATTTGATATTCAGGATATCCTTCGAAAGAAAGAAGAATTATTTTTCAGTAAGCGTGTGCCTCAGAAGTCTCCGGCATTTGATGAGACGAAACCGCTTATTCCGCAGATAATTGAAAAAGATAAAATGCTATTTTACCCTTATGAAAGTATAAGGCCATTTCTTAATATGCTTCATGAGGCTGCAAATGATCCAGAGGTCGTTTCTATCAAGATGACCCTTTACAGATTGGCTAAACACAGTAAGGTTGTTGAATATCTTGTGGAAGCTGCAGAAAATGGCAAGCAGGTAGATGTTTTAGTTGAACTTAAGGCAAGATTTGATGAAGAAAATAATATAGAATGGTCCAGACAGTTAGAGCAGGCTGGATGTCATGTGATCTACGGGCTTGATGGACTTAAGGTTCATTCAAAACTCTGCCTTATCACTAAGAACAATAATGATGGTGTAAGATATATAACTCAGATCGGCACCGGAAATTATAATGAGAAAACAGCGAGACTTTATACAGATATCTGCATAATGACTGCAGATGAAAGAATAGGTAAAGAGGCAGCTCTTATCTTTAAAAAACTGAGTCTCGGTGAGGTTATGGAGTCTGTGGATCAGCTTATGGTTGCTCCAAAAAATCTTCAAAACAAGATAATTGATAAAATTAATAGAGAAATAGAGGTTGCAAAAAACGGTGGAGAAGCTTATCTTGGAATAAAGATAAATTCACTTACTGATAAGAAAATCATAGACAGGTTGATCGAGGCCTCAAAAAATGGGGTGAAGATCGATATGGTCATCCGTGGCATTAACTGCCTTCGTTCTGGTATTCCGGGAAAGACTGATAATATAAGAATAATCAGTATCGTAGGAAGATTTTTGGAACACTCTCGTATTTATATTTTTGGTAAAGGTGAAAGAGAGGAGATGTTTATCTCTTCTGCTGACTTTATGACCAGAAATACTGTTAGAAGAGTGGAAGTTGCTATGCCTGTAAAGGATGAGGATATAAGATCAAGGATCAGAGATATATTTAATATTATGCTTCAGGACAATTTTAAGGCCAGAGTTCAAAAGCCGGATGGAAGTTATCCGTATGTTGCTCATGAAGCACCGCTGATCAATTGCCAGGAAATATTTTATGACAAGGCTTATCAGGCAGTAGGAAGCGAAGTTAAAGATTTAGATGAAAAAGAAAACAGATAAAAAGTTTTATGTAAGTATGCGTGGTTTTATCCGTGCGTCTATCATAATACTTGTACTTGCGATAATAACATTTATTAGTGCTCTTATGATCAATCTCATTGGGCGGAGTGGATCCAGAAACCTTATTGATACTACCATGGAAAATGCAAGGAAGTTGTCAGAAGAGGTTGGGGAGATTGGAATAAGCAATATCTCAGGAAATAACAGGATCCAGTATGAAACTGAAACTATGGCGTCCCTATATGATGGAAGGGTAATGATCATATCAAGAGATTATAAGATCTTAAGAGATACATTTTCAAATAAGACAGAAAAAGGCGATAAGAATTACGGGACTTATATCATCAGTGGAGATGTAATGGAGGTAATGACCCAGAAGTCTGAGAGTAAGAATTTTATTGCCGGAAGCGTGGCTCAGGTTATGTATCCTATCAAGGACCAGGCAGGGGAAGTAACTGGAGTCGTTGTTTTAACATCTTCCATTAAGAGGATAGAAAAAGTATATAAGGACATATCTGAAAAACTTATCGCAGTAGGAGTTATCCTTGTTATTCTTTCTATGTTTGCTGCAGTTTGGATTTCCAAGGTATCAGTTAAAGATATTGATAGAATTGCAAAACAGATCAGGCAGGCGTCAGATGGAAATCTTGATACCCAGATAGTAGAAAAAGGATTTAAAGAAACAAGATATCTGGTGCGAAATTACAATGCGGTGCTTAGTAAACTGGCATCGGCAGATTCATCCAGACAGGAATTTGTTTCAAATGTGTCCCATGAATTAAAGACACCGATCGCATCCATGAAAGTACTGGCAGAATCCATTTTAGGAAATGAAAATACTTCAGTTGATGATTATAGAGAATTTATGACAGATATAGTTGCAGAGATTGATCGAGAGACCACAACTATAAACGATCTTCTTATTCTTGTTAAAACTGATAAGCAGAATACTGTAATGAATTTTAAGCCGGAAAATATTAATGGACTTATTGATGTTATCTTAAAGAGGGTTACTCCTCTTGCTGAAAATAGAGGAATACGTCTTACCTACGAAAGCTATAAGGATGTGGAAGCTGACGTAGACAGCGTTAAATTCTCAATAGCAATATCAAATCTTGTAGAAAATGCTGTTAAATATAATGTAGATAATGGATGGATTAAGATTTCTCTTAATGCTGACCATAAATATTTCTATGTTAAGGTTGCAGATTCTGGAGTCGGCATTCCAGATGATGCAAAAGATAAAGTGTTTGATAAGTTCTACAGAGTTGATAAAGCAAGAAGCCGTGATACAGGTGGAACAGGACTTGGACTTTCAATATCAAGAAATGTAGTTAATGCTCATGGCGGAACTATAAGACTTTATAGTGAATCAGGAAAGGGAACTACATTTACAGTGAGAATTCCGATTAAACATGAAACATCTGTTGACCAGAGTAAATCAAAATCAAAAAGTAAACATGGCATCACCACCGCACTGATGATGCTGGTTATGGCATTTTCTCTTGTGGGATGCTCCATGGGAGGACGTGTTAAGGAGACTGTTTCAGTAGGACTTGAAGAAGAGATAAGATCTTCTGATGGTAATAAGATAAGGATTTATTATTCCGATGGAGAGAGACTTCTTTCCAAGGAAGATAAGTATTCTTTAAAACAGCCGGATAATGTTTCCGTATCAATAGAGGAAGTAATGTCCCAGATAGAGTTTCCGCAGACTCTGTCTTACAGTGGATATATCATGGCTAGTAAGAATACGGTGTCTTTAAGTTTTACTGCTGATGAGTCTTTATCCAGGGAAGAACTGCTTCTTAATAAGGCAGCGGTTGTAAATAGTCTTTCCCAGATAAGGAATATAGGAGATATTGTTATTACCGTTAATACTATGAATGGTGGAGATATAGAGAAATCTACCTATACTGATGCATCATTTTATTATTACGGAAATTGATTTTAAATGTGCGGAGGATTATGTTAAAAAGGCCATTGGCGCTATTCCTTTTTCTGTTTATTATGGGAGAGGTAATAGTTAGATTACTGTTAAGTAATTTATTATGGATAATACCCATCACTTTGTTGACGGGAGTGATAATTAGAAGAGGCAGAAAATATATGACCGGAGAAATCCGCGTCGTATATTTCCTGCTTTTTTTTGGTCTGCTTTTAGGAAGCGGCCATGGAGCATTGTATTACTACCTTAGATTTAAGGAAGTTTCTGGGCTGAAACATTTGCTAAATGAAGAAATAAAATGTGAAGGAGAAGTTTTAAGTATAAAAGAGGGGGATGGATATAAGAGCTATGTTATTAAGGTTAAAGAGGGCAAGGTGGTTTTTTTTGAGAAGGACTTAGATGGGAAGATTTCGTATGGGAATATTCTGGACGGTGAGATTCTGGACGGTGAGATTCTGGACGGTGAGATTCTGGACGGTGAGATTCTGGATGGGATGAGAAGGGATGTTTTGGAAAATTGCATTACAGGAAGCGAGCCGCTGCCTGGGGATATAATTCTTATAAAAGGTCATCTTAATGAGATAAAAAAAGCATCTAATCCAGGAAGCTTTGACAGAAATGCGTATTATAAAAGTAAGGGCATAGACTATTTTGTTTCAGGAGAAATTGTTGGGATTAAAAGAAAAAATAGCATAAAGAAAAGCCTGTATATAATAAAGAATAATATGAAACAGGCACTGTATTCAGTACTTCCCGAAAAAGAGGCGGGGCTTTTATCTTCGATGCTTTTGGGGGATAAAGAGGGAATTGATAGAAAAGATTATATCATTTATCAGATGAATGGCATGGCTCATATGCTGGCAATTTCCGGACTTCATGTATCTCTTGTAGCAGAGGCATTTTTCTTTTTCTTCATGTTATTGTTAAGGAGAAGAAGAGGAGCTGCTGTACTTACCATTGTTATCATTCTTTTATATGGCTCCATCACCGGATTTGCTGAGGCCACAAGCCGGGCTGTTATTATGATGATAGTTATAATGGCTGGAAGAGTGTTTTCATCTGCGGCAGATACTCTTACCAGTCTATCAATTGCGCTTTTTATTAATGTCATCATTAATCCTTATTCTATCTTATCCAGTGGATTTATCATGAGTTATCTTGCGGTAGCAGGAGTTCTTATCAGCCAGGTGTTTTATAAGTTGATTTTTAAAAATGAAAGATTCCTGATGGTGCCCCTAAAATTTAGAAAATATCTGAAATATTTTATAAAAACACTTCTTATGGGAATCATTTTAAATGCCATAATGCTTCCAGTTATTTTGAATAATTATTATGGAATCCCCGTTTTTTCCTTTTTGATAAATATGTTTCTTGTGCCGCTTTTAAGTATTGCACTTATCTTTGGATTTGCAGCAGGTGGAGTATATCTGCTGCTTATAAAAATAAGCAGGATTAGAAAGATTTGTATTATTTTGGCTCTTCCTGCCAGATGGGTATTAAATCTTTATGAAACAGTTGGAAGAATCGTGATTAAGCTTCCAGGGTCTTATATAACTACAGGCCACATTGGAACTACAGGCGTTATTATAATATGCCTTATCTTTTTTATCATTACAGCATTTATTTATCATTCGCTGCGACATAGCGCACTTCGTAAAAAACCAGGGAAAATAGAAAATAGTAAAAGAAGAAAATATGTGCTGACTTTATCTATTTATATCTTTATGATGATGATTTCCGTTGGAACAGTAAAAATTATAAATCAATGTCGGGAGTTAGTTTTATTCCTTGATGTTGGGCAGGGGGATTGCTGTATCGTCCATACAAGAAATGGAGGAAATTATATATTTGATTCCGGTTCAACAACTGTAAGGGATGTGGGTTACAGGACTCTTATTCCAGCGCTTAAATATTATGGGATCGATAAGATAGATGTGATATTTGTGTCACATACAGATGAGGATCATATAAATGGGATAATCGAACTTATTAATCTTTCAGATATCGAAAAAATCAAAATTAAGAATATCGCTTTTGCTAAAGGAACTGCAGAAGATGAGAATATGAATGCAGTCCTTTCATGGATAGATAAAAAAGAAGCAAAAGGAGACCGTGGCACGAATGTTTTATATCTAAATGCCGGGGATGTGATAAGCAAGGGAGGACTTAGTATAAGCATCCTGTATCCTTCTGTGGAAGAGACAGATGAAAACAGCGGCAACGACTATTCCTTGGTGGCTGATCTTAGATATAAGAATCTGGAAGTCTATTTTACAGGTGATATCAGCTCAATGGTTGAAGAAAAGCTTGTAAATCTTATTATTGGAAAAAAAGAAAAATCAAAAGCTGGTGTCAGAATTCTAAAGGTTCCGCATCATGGTTCAAAGTATTCTTCCTCGGAAGCTTTTCTTAAAAAAGTAGATTGTGACATAGCTGTAATATCAGTAGGAGAGAATAACTTTTATGGACATCCTCATAAGGAAGCTTTGGAGAGACTGGAGGAGGCAGGATGTAAGATTTATCGAACGGATATGGCAGGGGGGATAACAATCTATATTGATTGACGTGGGCGTTTCCCTTTTTGAATGATTATTTCGCAGATAGTAGATGGCTCGGTTGAGTAGAGGACTGGGATATTGTTGGCAGACACAGAAGTTAAAAATGAAGGATGTGTCTGCCGGAAGAAGTGATAAGGCAAGGAAAAAAAGAAGAAAAGGCAGACACAGAAGCCAAAAACGAAGGATGTGTCTGCCGGAAGAAGTGATAAGGCAAGGAAAAAAAGAAGAAAAGGCAGACACAGGAGCCAAAAATGAAGGATGTGTCTGCCGGAAGAAGTGATAATGCAAGGAAAAAAAGAAGAAAAGGCAGACACAGAAGCCAAAAACGAAGGATGTGTCTGCCGGAAGAAGTGATAAGGCAAGGAAAAAAAGAAGAAAAGGCAGACACAGAAGCTAAAAACGAAGGATGTGTCTGCCGGAAGAAGTGATAAGGCAAGGAAAAAAAGAAGAAAAGGCAGACACAGAAGCCAAAAATGAAGGATGTGTCTGCCGGAAGAGATGATAAGGCAAGCTGAAAAAGAAGAAAAGGCAGACACAGA
>DFFQ01000049.1 GCA_002371025.1 Lachnospiraceae bacterium UBA3772
CCTCTGCCATGTTCTTTACTGTAATACATGGCACGATCCGCCCTATCAAGAACTTCATCAATATTAGTTGTGGTATCAGGATAAGAAGCAACACCCACACTGGTATTGATATCAATAGATAGATTATCATACTTTACTTTGGTTGTTCTTATTTCCTTATGCATTTCTTTTAAAATCTCGATAGATTCATCAAGGCCTTTACCAGTAAGTATCATAAGGAATTCTTCACCACCATATCTTACCGCTATTCCACCATTTTTTTCAGCATATTTATTATCCATTCCGGCAACCATCTTGATAACTTCGTCACCTGCAAGATGGCCATAAGTGTCATTGATGGATTTGAACTTATCAATATCCATTAAAGCAACTGTAAGCCTTAGTTTTTCATCGAGCACGTTCTTTACTATCTTCTTATAGGATTCATTAAAATAAGCTCTGTTATAAATAGATGTAAGACCATCTTTTCTTGCCATATCTTCCATCTGTAAATAAAGTCTTACAGATCTTAGAGCTGTTGTGAAATCCATAAGTGATGATTCATAAAAAGAACAACCTGATTCAAAAAAGTCATACTTACTGGATGCAACTACCATAACACCGTAATAATGATCATTTTCATATGCCGGAAATGCTATCGCATTGCATATATTAGTACCTTTAATGAATTTTTCTTTATAATCCATATTATTTATCAATACAATAGGATTTGGAGACTTTCTATCTCTTACGATATTATAAAGTTTTTCAAAATCGGCTCTTAAAGCTACCTTATTCTCTTCATTCTGACCAATGATATCCATAAATGGTTCTTTATTATAAAAGACATCTTTATTAATAAACATACCGCACATACCGGCATTTTTTACATCCAGGATATTTTCCATCATCTTTCTTACGTTTTTTCTAACATCAAAAGAAGATGAAAATTCTTTCATGACTTCAATAAGAGATCTGACCTCTTTATTCATATTTTCAAGATTAGAATTAGCCTTCATGAGATTAATCTTTTGAAGATTGATCTCATCATTAACGGACTTAACTCTATCCTGAAATACTATAAGTTTTTTTCTGTCTTCATCGAGGCTCATCTTGTCAAAATAATACTCGTTCGCTTTTTTATCTAATTCACCGATAGACTCTGAGAAAAGATGAAGCACATATAGAATTGTAACTGAAGCAATAACTGAAAGAGCAAATCCTCCGAAAGCCCTAGTGGCATCTGAAAAGTCAAGGAATGAGCCAATTGCACCTGCAGATAATAAAATAATATATATGACCCTTCTTACCATGATATTATAATCATCATATATATTATTAAATATCGTATCTTCAAAGATCAAAACTAAAGAAAATACCAGGAATGGAATATATGCCATTACAGTTACATTAGGATAATACATGCATGCAGAGAAAAGCAAAATCTGTATAGCACATTTAATACTTACGGATTTCCTTTTTACTTTTTTTCTATTAGTATGATAAATCTTGTCAATCATCCAGCTTCCCAATATGACACCCACACTAAGATATGTAAAAACATTACTTAGACCCATGCCTGCCAGATTTAGATATACAATATATATTATCTGAAAAATATATATAAAGCGGTGATAAAACAAAGATTTTTTTATCATTTCTTCAATGAATTTCTCTGACATTATCATTACCCCCTAGTAATAACGCATAACAATACATACTTTATATTAACATAAAACCTATATTCCATCAACTTTTCTGTAGCAAATCACTTATTTTCTCAGACAATTCTATGAAATTCCCATCATTTTCTATAACATGATCTGCGTTTTTATAAAAATATGAAGAAGAAGGTTGTTTATTTATGATAGTTTCGCATTTTTCTCTGGTATATCCTCTAGATTCTATAAGCCTTTCAATCCTTACTTTTTTAGGAACATGTATAAACCATATCTCGTCACAGATTTTTTTATATCCATCCTGTATCAAAAGAGCCGCTTCTATAACAAAAACTTTGGTTCCATTTTGCTTTTCTTTTTTAATAAGCGAAAGGATATATTCTTTAACTGCTGGATGTACAAGATCATTTAGTGCCGCAAGTTTTTCTTTATCCAAAAAGACAATACCAGCTATTTTTTTATGATCTAGTTCCTGATCAGCATCTAATATGTCTTTTCCAAGTAATGAAATATATGACTCATATAAAGGCATTCCTTTTTTAATAAGGTCATGAACTAATTTGTCGGCCTCATATACCTTAGCGTTATATTCATTTTTAAGTATGTTGAGTACTGCACTCTTTCCCGAGCCAATACCTCCTGTAATACCTATAATCCTCATATTTTCATCCTATTTTACATCATAAAGGTCATTTCCGGCATGAACATCCACATAAAGAGGAACAGCCATATTTACTGCATTTTCCATCTCATTTGTAAGGATCTCTCTTACAACATCTAATTCTTCTTTAGCAGTTTCAATAAGAAGTTCATCGTGGATCTGCAGGATAAGTCTCGATCTAAGATTATTCTCCTTAAGTTTCTTTCTTACATTTATCATTGCAATCTTGATTATATCTGCAGCTGTACCCTGTATAGGAGAATTCATTGCAACTCTTTCCCCAAAACTTCTCTGCATAAAATTAGAGCTTTTAAGTTCAGGGATAGGTCTTAAACGATTAAAATAAGTACGTACAACTCCGGTTTCTTTAGCCTGTTTTACAGTTTCATCAAGGAAACTCTTAACGCCTTTATAATTTTCAAAGTATTTATCTATATACTCCTGTGCTTCTTTTCTGCTTATATCAAGATCCTGTCCCAAGCCAAAACTGCTTATTCCATAAATGATACCAAAATTTACAGCCTTAGCTTTTCTTCTTAGATCAGCAGTAACTTCATCAAGACTTACATTAAATACATGAGATGCAGTTATTGCATGTATATCCTTAGCTTCAGAAAATGCCTGTATGAGATTTTCATCTTTAGAGATAGCAGCCATTACTCGAAGCTCAATCTGTGAATAGTCCGCATCAAGAAATACATATCCATCTTCAGGAATGAATACTTTTCTTATCTCTCTTCCAAGTTCAGACCTCATGGGAATATTCTGCAGATTTGGTTCTGTAGAACTGATACGTCCCGTAGCTGTCACTGTCTGATGGAATGTGGAATGTATCCTTTCATCCGCTCTTATTTCTGACATAAGGCCGTCACAATAAGTAGACTTAAGTTTAGTAAGCTGTCTATATAAAAGTATCGCAGGGATAATAGGATGTTCTCCCCTTAATTTTTCGAGGACTTCCACATTTGTAGAATATCCGCTCTTTGTTTTCTTACCAGCCTTAAGGCCTAACTTTTCAAAAAGGATAACCCCTAACTGTTTAGGAGAATTGATATTAAACTCTTCACCAGCAAGCTCTGTGATCTCTGTTGTTAATTCATCTATTCGTTTTGATAATTTTTCGGAATAATCTTTTAATGAATTGCGGGATACACGTATTCCATACTGTTCCATATCATTTAAAACAAATGATGTCTTATATTCTATATCATTATAAAGATCTTCCATACCTTCTTCTTTTAATTTATTCATCAAAGGAACTTTCGCCATTTCAGCTGTATAAGCCTGATAAGCCATATAGTCCTTAAAATTCTCTTCCTGAAAAGAAAAAATACTTATCTCTGTTTTATTGAGTAATGTTTTTTTATCTTTAAGCATAAGAGAAAGATAAAATTCAGCGATATAAGAATATTCATAATTTCCCTTAACAGGATCAAGAAGATATGCTGCAATAGCACAATCGAAAACATTATCTTCTTCTTTTATACCAAGAGCATTTATATAATATTTGAATCCAATCATGGAAACAGAAATATTATTATCTATAAGAGACCTGTAAAGTGCTTTTGTCTCTGTTTCTCCTATATTTTCAGCAATATAGATCTCTCCATTTATTGAAACTGCGGCTCCAAGGATCCCTTCATTAGATGAAACCGGGAAGAAACCGCAAGTCTTATTCTTTTTAGCCTGGGCAAGAATATCTTTTGATGTGGCATTTGTGATCTTTGCTTCAAAGGTTTTTATCTCACATTTAGAATCAAATCTCTTTAAGATAGATCTAAGTTCTAATTCAGTGAATAATTTAAATGCCTCTTCACCCTGCATCTCTTCTAAGCTAATAGAAGTATCTTTAATATCAAATCCAAGATCACAATCCAGTTTTATCCTTGCAAGATCTCTGGAAAATAAAGCAATTTCTCTATTTTCATATAATTTAAGTCCGGTTTTTACAGGCTTTATCTCTTCATAATGCAAAATAGCATTTTCAATAGAATGATATTCTTTAATTATCTTTTCTGCAGTCTTTGGTCCAAATCCCTGAATACCAGGAATATTATCAGATGAATCT
>DFFQ01000229.1 GCA_002371025.1 Lachnospiraceae bacterium UBA3772
GGGAAGAAATCTAAAGGCTATATTTATAGTGGAAGCAATAACCTTGATGATGTCGCGTGGTATGTCGTAAATAGTGGCGACAAGCCGATGAAAGACAAAACATATCTTTTTGGCCCTGACAACAACAGCCAAACTCATGATGTCAAGACGAAGAAGCCCAATGAATTGGGAATATATGATATGAGTGGAAATGTTACAGAATGGTGCGAGGATGGCTACGCTGAATATACCGCAGAGAAACAATACGATCCCAAGGGCGTCTCTTCTAATAAATTTAAGGTAAAAAAAGGTGGTGACTTCGATTCGAAATCTCGACACTGTAGGAATACATTTAGGGTCGGCTTTGAAACTACATTTTGTTTAGATTCCTATGGATTTAGATTGGTTCTAGACGAATAAGAATACTATTGGTAAAGGTTATACAATGAAAAGAATCTATATTATCATCATATTACTATGTTTGAGTATTACCATTACTGCTCAAACTAAGCAGGAAGCATTATCTGCCATAAAAGAGAGCGTGGCGTTAACAAACAAACAACTGCCAATTAAAGCAAGCTTCTTTACAATGCAGAGAATTGAAATCCGCAATAACGATTATATTGTATATATGAAAATTGACGAAAACCAACAGGATTTGGATAAATATGTTGACAATATGAATAAATCAAAGTCAAACATGTTTTCCTTAGTTGCAGGTCAGCGTCAAGAATTTGCAAAAGTTTTCATCGCTTCAGGTCTCAACTTAAAATTCAATGTAACTGGTAATTTGTCAAGGCGTACAAAGCAAATATTTTTATCTTCATCAGATATTAAAAAT
The DNA here is from genome assembly GCA_002371025.1 of Lachnospiraceae bacterium UBA3772. GTDB lineage: Bacteria > Bacillota > Clostridia > Lachnospirales > Lachnospiraceae > Eubacterium_Q. Next base: position 821 of record DFFQ01000229.1, read on the forward strand.
TCATTTGGAAATAATTACTCATCTAAAGACTATTTAAAGGATCTGGTAGCCGAAATGAGTAAAACTACTCCTGAAGAGTGGGGAGATGGATTGACATGTACAGGAATCAAAATCGAAGGAGAATACGTTTGCTACCGGATTAAAACAGATGAAACTGTTTTAACTATTCCCCTTCTAAAAATGGCGAAGACAGAAGGCCATGAAATGGAAAATACTATTATTGAAGAGTTTAATAATACCAACGATGCAGCAGATTTATACTTCATAAAATATTTAAAACAGAGTAATTTGGGTATTAAATATACGTATTGGAGTGAAAAGACACCAGAATCAGTTGAGTTTGTTATATCTCCTAATACGATTAAGACCAAAGTCAAAGATAAGTCGGTAATATTGAATCCATAGTAGAATGATAAGCAATTAACGCATAATGATTTATGGAACAGAAGACCAAAGAATTGAATAGCATTATCGTCTTGTTACTAATATTAAGTATCATACGTTCGATAATTAGAGTATTTACTGCTATAGTAGCCATGCAGATATACTCTGATGTGTTTGTCATTTTAGAGATTGTCCTTTCCATATTTGTTATTGCAGCTAGCATTGGGATTCTATTCAAAAACAAATATGCGCTTATCGCATTGTTTGGGATAGGTGCGTGTATTGTTATAACAGCCTTTTGTTCTGGAAATCACGACACAGGATTTGTGCAATTATTCATAATGGGATTATGGGCGCTAATCTTTTGTCTAAAGAAAAATGGACAATCTGCTTGGAAGACTATCCTATTCGATGGCAAGAAAGATAGTGTAAATGTTACTAAAGAAAAAACTCTCATAAATACTGAAAATACAGACTCTTCAATAGAGACTACAAGCGCAAAAGAAATAGAAATAATACAAGAATCTAGTGTCGCGGAGAGTAATAACAATGTTACAAATCAGATGGAGAATGTTGGGACTATCACTTATGAAGTCAAGAATGAAGAAGAAAAAGAAAGAATGTCTGACGATTTCAACAATCCCCCCAAGAGATCTCCAAAGAAAAGAGTTTCCAGTATTGTTGTGATTGCATTATCTGTGGGTATTCTCATATTGATAATAGGTCTATTATCATATTGGGCATGGGATAAATTTAGCAAGACCAAAGAAGAAAAATTTGAAGAAGCTAAAGCACTATTCAAAGGTAACAGAACTGAAGAAGCCGTTCAGATTCTCGAAGACCTTGTAGATAATGATTATGTGAAAGCAAAAACAGCATTAGGTAATATTTATCTCTTACAAAAGAGTGTACCACTGAATTCTCAGAAAGGTTTCTCTTATTTAGAGGATGCTGCAAAAAGCGATACCAATGCAATACATTTATTAGTTGTTATCTATGGTGGGAAAAAATGCAAAGGTGAGACATTCCAAGATGATCAGAAACTCAAGAAATATGCAGATTTGGCAATAAAGAACAATTGTTGTGTAGGCCTTGCATATTTTGAATTGGGTAATATTTATGCCAGACAAGAAAACTACCCTGTTGCATTTTATAATTGGCAAAAGGCAACAGAATATAATCAACGTTCTGCCCATAGGAACATAGGAATTCTGTATTATAATGGTTGGGGGTGTGACGTTAATTATGAGAAAGCCAAATATCATTTTGACAAGGCTATAGAAGAGACACCGAATGACTCGAAATTACTTCTCTATATAGGATTAATGCACAAATACGGCAACGGTGTGTCGCGAAATATATCCTTGGCAAAAGAATATCTAAAGAAGTCTGCAGACAAAGGTAACGAATATGCTCAAAAAGAATACGCGGAACTTGAAATGTCGAATTAAATATTTGGTATCATGCGTGACGTTATTAAGGAATTAAAGTCTTTGGATTTAAACAATTGTTCTCCTAAGCAAGTTATTGAGATAATTGAAAATAGTCCTATTGCTATTGTTCCATATATTATAAAAGGTGCTTATATCCTTCGTGCCCGCAAAGGTAAAGGTTTTAAATATCAGCACGAAATGACATATTGCCCAGCCCAATATTGTACTGGATACCAACGAGCCTCCTTGCCGGGGGATACTATGTTTTACGGAGTTATTTCCGATGACCAAAAGCATCAGGAAAATGCAAGAGCACTTTGTGCTTGTGAATGTTCAACGTTATGTAAAGAAGGTAAAGAGTCAATTGGTAGAGAGTTTTATACTTTATCATATTGGAAAATTAAAGAACCGCTGAAGGTCTTTTCACTGATTACAGATAAAACTTTTCCAAATGTTCAAGACAACAAATTACTTAATATGATGAGAGATATGTTTCTTTCTGTTCATAAAGGCAGCTCAGAAGAAGAGATAAATCTTGCACATTTGATCAGTGATGATTTCTCTAAACCAGTTTTTAATGATAAAGAATATATGATTTCTGCGACATTGACAACAGAAATTATCGCCGATATGGGGTTTGACGGTGTTGTATACCCTTCTGTAAG
>DFFQ01000112.1 GCA_002371025.1 Lachnospiraceae bacterium UBA3772
ATTGAGAAGTTGATCCAGATGCACCCCTGAATAACGGCAATAAGAAGAACCGGCATTCCAGCAGATTTAAAGGTAAAAAGAAGAACCACCAATACAGCCAGAATAGAAATAATACTAGTAACCTTGTTATCTCTGCCAAAACACTTTTTAAGATCATACTGACTGACAGATTCACCTACAACATATATTTTATCCTCATCGTAGTATTTTTCTGCCATAGTATGCATTTTTTCAAGAAACGCAAAAGTCTCATCAGATTCCTGCGGAAGGCTAAGGAATACCAGAATTCTTGAATACTCCTCTCCCTGCAGCTGCTTTTTTGCAAAGTTCATCATTGTATTAGCGTTTTCAAGCTTATCCATAAGTTCGTCAGATAAAGTAACATATCCTTCATCAACTTCTTTATATACGAACATGAACATATCTATAAGAGGAACCTTGTAGCCTGCAAGTCCATTTACAACCTTGGCGTAATCTTCATCATTGACAGCATAAGCTGTATAAACAAGCTCAGCTATCTCATAATCAATATTAAGTAGTTCCGAAAACTGCCTGGGAGTAAGCTTATCTGTAAGCGTATAGCCATTTAGAGCCTCTGTATTAGCAAGACCTGTAACTTTAGTTACACAATCCTGAGCAAGAAGATCTTCGATAAGCTTTTTTTCCTTGTCATAATCACCACTTGGGAAAACAAGAGCAACCATATTGTCAGAATTAAAGTTCTCATCCTGCATATTTTGGGCCTTTTGAACCTCATTTATAAGGGGTGGTGTAATCTGCGAATAGCCATAAACATAAGGAGTTCCCGCTGAAATTCTGCTTGCAACAATGATTATCACAATAAAAGCGGGAGCAACAATGTACCTTGTGGCATAAGCGAATTTCCCAACAAAGGGAATCTTAGGAATAAAGTTTTTATGCTGGGTCTTTTCCATGAGTGCCGCAAAGATCATGATGATACCAGGCATCAAAAGAAATACAGACAAAAGGCTAAGTAAAATAGCCTTTATTAGAACGATGCCCATGTCTCTGCCAATTCCAAACTGCATAAATAGCATAGCAACAAGACCGCCGATTGTTGTTAGAGAACTTCCGCAGATTTCAGGAATTGACTTGGAAAGGGCCATGATACAGGCCTCTCTATAGGGAAGGCTCTCATGTTCCTCTTTATATCTGTTTAGGAATATGACAGCATAGTCCACCGAAAGTGCTAGCTGAAGAACGATAGTTACTGAATCTGAGACAAAAGAAATGGTTCCTAGAAGGAAATTTGTTCCCATCTGTACAAGAGCTGCACTTCCAAAGGTAAGAAGTAGAACCGGAACTTCTGCATAGGCCTGGGACGTCAAAAGCAAAACTGCAACTACAACAATAACGACAATAATAGAAATAACACTCATCTCTTTGTCTATAAGCTCAGATTGAGTGTCACCAAGGGTTGTTGATAGGTAATAGTCATATCTATCAAAATATTTTTTTACCTGCTCTAAAAGATCAAGGCATATTACTTCTTTTTCATCATAATCAAAGGTTATGCTAAAAAGCGCGCAACCATCATTATAATGATCCTCGGAATCATCTACTTCACATGAAAAGACACCGTCAATATTTTCAATGTCGTCTTTGATAAGAAGTGCCTGGTCAATATCAATATTTGCTACCATGACCTTAACTGAACCATAGGTCGTAAACTCTTTTTCCATAAGTTTAAGACCCTGCCAGGTTTCAGAAGATTCCGGCAGATACTCAGCCAATTCATTTTCAACACTAACCCAGTTTCTGGAAATTACAGAGAATATACACAAAATTGCATATATCAGAAAGAAAAGATTTCTTTTATCTACGATAAAAGCGCAGATCTTGAGCATCAGAGAATTTCCGCCGTTAAATTCGTTATTATCCATGCTAAGCCCCCTCAAAAATAATAACTGCATTTAACATTAATTTTATCACATATTCGTACTGGTCACAAAAGCCGGATGGAAATCATAATATAAACTCCATATTAGTTTCCTTAACTCTCATTCCCAGTTTATTGTAGAATCTCTGGGCACATTCATTGCCCTCCCAGACATTAAGTGTAATATCATAACAGCCAAGATTTTTGGCATACTTTTTTACAAAATCAAATAATGCAGTTCCAACCTGCCTTCCTCTGTAAGCCTTATCTACACAAAGATCATCAATATAAATAGTCTTAAACTGGACCATATATTCTTTCTTTGGCTGCTCCATTAAAACACAAAAGCAATAGCCCATCACATCATCCTTTTCATCTGTTGCAACGAAAATTGGCCTATTGTCATCAGATATTATTTCAAGAAGTTCTTCTCTTGAATACTTGGTGGTTCCGGATACAAATATATCAGGTCTAATGTGTGCATGAAGCTCTAGCACCTGATTTAAGAGTTCTATAATCTTTTCAGCATCTTTGTTTTGTGCGCGTCTAATATTCATATTTTCCCCCAGAAGTCATTTTTCATTTATTACTTTAACGATTTAAATCATTTAAGTCAATTACTTTTAAAAGCATAAAATAATAAGGTTCTAGCAAGAATAGATTATAAATCGGTGCATTTAAGTGATATTATAGTTAAGGTTGGTAATAAACTTATCTTTAGGAGGAGTATAAACAATGAAATTATTTGTGGACACAGCCAATATTGATGAAATCAGAAGAGCTAATGACATGGGGGTTATCTGTGGTGTTACAACTAACCCATCTCTTATTGCTAAGGAAGGCAGAGACGTTTATGAAGTAGTTAAAGAGATTGCTTCAATCGTTGATGGACCTATTTCCGGAGAAGTTAAGGCTACTACTGTTGATGCAGAAGGCATGATCAAAGAGGGCCGTGAAATTGCAAAGATTCACCCTAACATGGTTGTTAAGATTCCTATGACTGAGGAAGGTCTTAAGGCTTGTAAGGTTCTTTCAGGCGAAGGCATCAAGGTTAACATGACACTTATCTTCACAGCTAACCAGGCACTTCTTTGTGCAAGAGCTGGCGCTGCATTTGTTAGCCCATTCCTTGGAAGACTTGATGACATCAGCGTTCGCGGAACAGATCTTATTTCTGAAGTTGCTGAGATCTTCAGCATCCACGGAATCGAGACAGAGATCATCGCAGCTTCTATCCGTCATCCTATGCACGTTACAGACTGCGCTCTTGCAGGTGCTGACATCGCTACAGTTCCTTTCAAGGTTATTGAACAGATGGTTCATCATCCACTTACAGATGCTGGTATCGAGAAGTTCCAGAAGGACTACCTTGCAGTATTTGGTGAGTAATTATTTAGTAAGC
>DFFQ01000017.1 GCA_002371025.1 Lachnospiraceae bacterium UBA3772
ATCTCTTCTCCCTCCATGGTAAGGGATTCTACATAGTCTTTTAAATATTTTATTAAAACAGATCCAATTCCTCTTTTACGATATTCAGGAAGAATGATAAGATCCTGAATGTAGCAGATTACTCCTCCATCTCCTACGATACGTCCCATTCCAATGAGTTTTTCATCATCATAGACCCCCACCATATAAAGACTGTTGGTTACCGCAAGACCTGCCTGTCTATTGGTAAGAGGCTTCCAACCTACTGCATTTCTAAGAGAAAGATATTCCTCAACACTTAATTTTTTTTCAACATATTTAATCATAATCTAACTGATACACCTTTATCTCTAAGATATTCTTTTAATTCCTTTATCTCCAGCTCCTTAAAATGAAATAATGAAGCTGCCAGTGCTGCATCTGCATGTCCTTTTGTAAGAGCATCATAAAAATGTTCCTTATTTCCAGCTCCTCCTGATGCAATAACAGGAATATTTACCAAATCTGCAATTGTATTTGTAAGTTCAATATCATATCCAGCCTTTGTGCCATCACAATCCATACTGGTAAGAAGGATTTCACCAGCTCCGCGTTTTTCACACTCTGCTGCCCACTCTATTGCGTCAATCCCCATATCCAGTCTTCCACCATTTTTATAAATAGTCCAGCCATCTCTGTCTTTACATCTTCTGGCATCTATTGCAACAACAACACACTGACTTCCAAATTTATCAGCAGCCTCTGAAATAAGATCAGGATTATCAATAGCAGAAGAATTAATTGAAACCTTGTCCGCACCTTCTCTAAGTATTGCTTTAAAGTCATCAACAGTTCTTATTCCTCCGCCAACTGTAAATGGGATAAATACTGTTTCAGCCACACGTCTTACCATATCAGTAACTATATTTCTTCTATCGGAAGATGCAGTGATATCAAGAAAAACAAGTTCATCTGCTCCAGCAAGATCATAAGCCTTTCCGCATAAAACCGGATCTCCTGCATCTATTAGATCAACAAAATTAACGCCTTTAACAACTCTTCCATCCTTAACATCCAGACATGGGATAATTCTCTTTGTATGCATTTTCTCTCTCCCGAATTACAATTCAATAAAATTCTTAAGTATCTTTAATCCTACATCCGAGCTTTTTTCCGGATGAAACTGACATGCATATACATTTCCTCTTTCCACTGATGCATCTATATCTACAGAATAATTTGTAGTAGCTGCAACATCTTCTCTATTTTCAGCCTTTAAATAATAAGAATGGACGAAATAAACATATGGATTTTTTTCTAAACCTTTAAAAAGAGCAGCTCCTTCTTTGATGCAAAGATCATTCCAGCCTATCTGTGGAACAGGAGTGTCCTTTGAATCAGGAATGCGATGAATCTTACCCTTTAAGATACCAAGACCTTTTACTCCCGGTGTTTCTTCACTTTCTTCAAATAATACCTGAAGTCCAAGACATATTCCAAGGAAAGGTTTCTTAGTTTCAATGAATTCATGGATAACTTCTTCTAAACCATATTTTCTAATTTTATCCATAGCATCTCCAAAGCTTCCAACTCCTGGAAGAATAGCTTTATCAGCCTTCATTATCTCATGCCTGTCACGAGTAACAATGCATTCTTCTCCAAGATATTCGATTGCTTTTTCAACACTTTTAATATTACCAGCATCATAATCAAGTATTGCTATCATACGGTCATCCTCTCTAAGTTATCCATATCAATAATAACGTTTCTTATTTTTACATAAAATTTTAAGGTTATCAAGTAAAACCAAAAAAAATTATTAAATAAAAAAATAAAAGGGGAAGAGATTTACTCCTCCCCTAAATAATCATTTAGAAATCATTCTGTGTATTTATGATAGGAAATGAACCTGATTCACTATCATTAAATACATAATATACTCTGTCATCTTCTGGCTTAAGAAAAAGCTTTATTGATGTAAGCTTTTCTAATTTGTTTCCTGAAGCTTCCCAGATCTTCTTTGCTTCAGCAATAAGATCAGCTTCTCTTACCTGTTCGCCATAAAACTCAACGAATACATCTTTTTTCATTTTAAACCCTCCTAAATACTCACCTTATATGATTATTTACACTCTGTAATTTTAAAAAATCAAGAGTTATTTGTCAACTTTATCACCTCTGGTATTTAATTCAAAATAGAATACAACACCATTATCTACATTATATACACCGTAGTCCTGCTGATGAGATTTCATTATAGCTTCTACAATTGAAAGTCCTATACCTGAACCGCCATAACTTCTTGTTCTTGCTTCATCAGCTTTATAGAACTTGATAAATACCTTATTAATATCCTTCTCGGCGATTCTGTCGCCTTCATTAAAGACATTAACTCTGACACATTCATCCTTCTTTTCATACCACACTCTTATGGTACCGCCTTCTTTTGCGTAGTGTATAGCATTACTCAGATAATTGGTAAATACCTCTTCTATCATGAATTCATCAGCCCATACAGGTATCAGCTCCGGATCATCAAAACAGAATCTGATATTTTTTTGCTGCATTGGAAGTTTATTTGCTGTAACAACATCATTTATAAGATCTGTTATATTAAATCTCTCAATGCTAAGTGTCTTACCGTATTCTAATTCATTAAGATCTAAAAGCTTCATAACAAGAGTATTCATCTTTTCAGCTTCATCCTTAATTACATCAATGTAATACTCCATTGATTCAGGATCATCTGTCACTCCGTCACTAAGACCTTCTGCATATCCCTGTATTAAAGCAATAGGTGTCTTTAATTCATGAGAAACATGGGATAAAAATTCAGAACGCATGGACTCAAGTTTATTTTTTTCTTCCAGATCATTCTGCAATTGAAGGTTAGCGGATTTTAATTTTGAGATGTTTTCTTCAAGGGCTGTGGAAAGCTTATTCATACTTGTTCCAAGGCGCCCAACCTCATCATCTGATTTAACCTGAACCTTCGCATCGAAATCAAGTTTTGTCATCCTGTCCGCAATCTGGCTCATTTCTATTATAGGAGCTGTAAATCTATGAGTCAGGATTAAAAGTGCAAATGTCTCAAGAAGAATAAGCGCAAATGTAGCTATAGTAAAAAACTTAGCTGCAAACTGCATACTTGTATTTAATGTTTCGAAGTTTCTTCTTAATATGACAATATTTCCATTATCAAGCACTCCATAAAGATCAAGTGTAGAACCAAGACTTGTTTCATTAATTCCATCACCATTATAATCAAAAATATTATCTGATATGGATGATAATTTGATGATATATCTTTCAGGGGTTCTGCTGATCTGATTAAAATCATTATTTCCTATGATACTCTGAATTGAAAGAGACATTTTTTTATTAATATATGCTGAAGAATAAATCTGCATATTCTCTGTATTGATTATAACTATAAGAGAATTACCCGAATTCTTTACATTACCATAAAAATCGCCTACACCATTAACTTCAAGACTATCATCATTTTCAATAGATTTAACGAAATCATTACAGGAATAAAATGTATCCACCAAAGTTTTCTTTGCATTGATAAGATAAAAATCTTCTATCATAAATCTGCTTATGATCCATGCAACGCAAACGATGGCAATTGTTATTGATACTGTAATCCCAATGATTCTGAATCTAACTGAATTCTTATACCCGTATTTCTTTTTTATGCTGATTTCATTTCTTGTTACGGTATTCATTTATCAATCCTTATTTATACTTCAAACTTGTAACCAAGAGCCCATATAGTTTTTATATATTTGCCGCTTTCTCCAAGTTTGGCACGAAGCTTTTTAACATGTGTATCAATTGTTCTGGCATCACCGAAATAATCATAATTCCAGACATTGTTAAGAATCTTTTCTCTTGATAAGGCAACCCCCTGATTAACCATAAAATAATTAAGAAGTTCAAATTCCTTAAATGAAAGATCTATAAGATTTCCATCTACAGTAACCTTATGTGCTGTAGCATCAAGCTTGATATTTCCTGCTACGATAATTGAATTTTCATCGCTGGTCTGATAACGGCGAAGAATTGCTTCAACTCTGGCCACCAGAATCTTTGGTGAAAATGGTTTTGTTATATATTCATCAACTCCAATATCAAAACCACGAAGTTCATCCTTTTCCTCAGATTTAGCAGTCAGCATTATGATAGGAACTTTAGAGATTTTTCTTATCTCTTCACTTGTATCATAGCCATCCATCTTAGGCATCATTACATCCATAATGATAAGAGAGATGTCTTTGTTCTCTACGAATTTATCGTAAGCTTCTTCACCATCTCCTGCCTCAATTACAATATAATTTTTCTTTGCCAGGAAATCTTTAACGAGTTTTCTCATTCTAGGTTCATCATCAACCACCAAGATTTTTGTATCTGCCATAATTATAACCTCCAGAATAATTCTCTAAGCATAATAGCCCCACAATCCTTTATATGATAACAAGTATATTTGACAAAACTGTGAAATATAAAAAGGACTGCCAAATTATATTAGCAGTCCTTAAAAATTAACTATTTTGCGTCTGATGGAGAAGCTGTGAAATTGTCCATCTGAAAACTACCATTAATAGTGATCTGGTTCTGCTGACATAACAATTTAAGAGAATCTTCATATTCCTTCAAAGCCACTTTAGAATCTTCGATATCTTTCTTAGCTTTTTCAACATATGAATCATCATTATTTGTTATAGAATTCACTATCTGGTTTATTGCATCACGCTGTAATTCAGCGCTGCGCACATATTTGTCTCTAAGATCATTAACCTCTTTACTGTCATATTTTAATGCTTTGAGATCACTTATATATTCATCATATTTGGGTATAGCTTCATCTGTAAGCTTCTTCACCCAGTCTGTAGAATCTGCATCCTTGGTATTTGATGCAAAATACTCATTATAAATTTCAACAGCCTGTTGTCTCTTTACATTAAGACGAGCAAGATCCTCACTTACAAACTTCACAAGTTCCGACTGAATTCCCGATTGACTTACGCCCGTTGTTGCAGTAGATGGTTCTACATTTATATCCTTTCTCTTACCACAACCAATAAGCCCCAAAGAACATACGCCAACGACAATAAGAGTTAATACTTTTTTTCTCATTTTTTCATATCTCCCTCACTTATATAATGACTTGTAAATTATATCAAATTTCCGAAGACTTGTTAACTCTTTTTTGTTTCTTTTTAACAAAATCATTTTTATGTTCTTCCATATACTTTTCGTACATGTCAGGTCTTTTTATCTTAGTTCTCTCGATGGCAGTATTCCTTCTCCACTCTTCAACCTTTTTATGATCTCCTGAAAGAAGAACTTTAGGCACCGTAAGTCCCATATATTCTTCCGGTCTTGTATATTGAGGATATTCCACCAGGCCATCATAAAATGTCTCATACACTGCACTGTCATCTTTTCCAAGCACACCTGGTACAAGTCTTGAAATGCAGTCTATCATTGTGATTGCAGGAAGTTCTCCGCCAGTAAGTACAAAGTCTCCAAGAGAAACTTCTTCAGGCTGTATAAGCTCCAGGGCTCTTTCATCTATTCCTTCATAATGGCCACAAAGGAATACTACATCATCCTCTTTTGAAAGTTCTTCTGCAAACTTCTGATCAAAGGTTCTTCCCTGAGGTGACATATATAAAACTCTTGGTCTTTTTCCTATCTTTTTTTCAACATCTTTATAGCAAAGCCATACAGGTTCTGCCTGCATAAGCATGCCGCTTCCTCCGCCATAACAATAATCATCAACATGCTTATATTTATTTGTAGCATAATCTCTTATATTTACAGTATTAAGACTAATAAGTCCTTTATTTATGGCTCTTCCGGTAATGCTTTCATTTAAAGCATTCTGAATCATTTCCGGAAAAAGAGTAAGTACATGAAAATTCATAATATTATCCTATCTATATCATTCCTTTAATAAGGTGAACTGTCATAGTATTATTTTCTAGGTCAACTTTTTTAACGAATTCATCAATTGCCGGTATAAGCACTTCTTTTCCATCATCAGTGATAACCTGATATACAGTCTGTGCCGCAGTTTCAAAATAGTCCTTAAGGACTCCGACTTTCATACCATCTTCTGTTACAACATCTATGCCTAAAACATCTGCTAAGTAATATTCTCCTTCAGAGAGAGGCACAGCATGTTCCCTGTCAACATATATCGGACACTGACGCAGTCTTTCTACATCATCTATACTCTCAAATTCTTTAAACTGAAGTATAACAAGATTTTTAAAATATTTTACCCCTGTACATGTTACAGGAACCATATCTTTCTTTATCTTTAAATAGCATTCCTTAAGATCATCAAATCTTCTTATATCATCTGAAATAGGAAATACTTTTACCTCACCGTGGATACCATGAGGCTGGGTTATCACACCTACCTGAAAATACTGAATCATATTATTCTCCAAATTTTAAACTACTGCTAAAAAATAAAGCCGTGCCAAATGACACGGCCATATTTTTATAATTACTTGATATCCACAATAACCTTCTTGTCACCCTTCGAAGCAGCTGCCTTAACAACAGTACGGATAGCCTTAGCTATTCTACCGCTCTTTCCGATAACCTTTCCCATGTCATCTGCTGCAACGTTAAGTCCAATTGTAATTGTGTTCTCATCGGTTGTTTCTGTTACTACAACCTGATCAGGTTCGTCCACAAGAGATTTTGCAATGATTTCAACTAATTCTTTCATTACGTGTCACCTCCTGGGAGCTTATTTCTCGATACCTGCCTGCTTTAAAAGTCTTGCAACTGTCTCAGTTGGCTGAGCTCCGTTTGAGAGCCATTTCTTTGTCTCATCAGCGTCAACCTTAACTAAAGCTGGCTCCTGGTTAGGATCATATGTTCCAAGCTGAGCGATAACAGCTCCGTCTCTTGGTGACTTAGAATCAGCAACAACCACTCTATATAAAGGATGCTTCTTATATCCCAGTCTTCTTAATCTGATCTTTACTGCC
>DFFQ01000037.1 GCA_002371025.1 Lachnospiraceae bacterium UBA3772
ATAAAGAACAAATGCTTGCTTGGCTTGAAAAGCAATGTGAACAGAAGCCTTATGGTCAAAGGAAAAAGTGCTCTGATTGTCAATTTAACTATGCTGGCGAGTGCAAAGGTTCTTGCCAGATGAAAAGAGATGAACAAAAGACTGCTGATAAGGTTGAACCAAAGTTCCATGAAGGTGATTGGATTGTTTTTAATGGACTTACTCTTCTTGTCAATGAGGTTGCCCAAGGTTATTATAAAACAGTATCCATTGGCGGCGTTTATAATAGTTATGATTGGGATATAGATAATGTAGCAAGATTATGGACGATTGCTGATGCAAAAGATGGTGATATACTTTCTAATGGAAAAATGATAGTAATATTCAAACATTTTGAAGAGCCATCATACAAGCAGCACATTGTAGCATACATTGGTTTAGATATTAGCGGTAATATTCGAATTACAGACGATACTTGGTGTTTAGGTTTTGATAAAGCAAAACCAGCCACCAAAGAACAGCGTGACTTTTTGTCTCAAAAGATGCGTGAGGAAGGATATGTGTGGGATATATATAAAAAAGAGTTGAATAAAATTGAGCAGAATAATACAGATAAATGTATTGAAGCAGAAGCAGAGGAACTTACCAAGGAAACACATGATGAAAAGCATAATCTAACAGAGTTTGAGTATGGACTTTTAGATGTATGTCGTGGATGGATTGGTGAAGAAATTGGATGGAAAGAATATATCAAAGACAATGCAAATGTGCTCCTTGATATTGCTATTAAGAAATTTAACTCAGTGCAAGATGCTGTATTTGAGCAGAAGCCTGCTGAATGGAGTGAAGAGGATGAAAAGATGCTTAGGAGTTTGCATAATCTTATTTATGTTGTTCGAGATTGCAATTGTGATTCAATGAATAAAAAAGAACTTTCTGATTGGCTTCAATCCCTTAAAGAAAGGAATATATTGGAAACTATAGTTATGAAAGAAAATGAATTGAAAAAAGAGATAAACTTGTATTTAATGAGAAATCCTGTAGTTAATCATAAGGAAAAGTCATTAAATGGTTATATCAAGAATGTAGCCAAGCATTTCTTTGAACTTGGTCTAAAAGCAAAATAAATATGGAAACGCCAGAGAAGATTTATATTTTTGAAAATCCTATAAGTGGTACACCTGACGATAGATGGTTGCTTAAAAGAAGTGATGAGAATGACATTGAGTACACTCGTACTGATGTCATTGTTGAGAAGGCTTGTGACCTTTTGGTAAATTGTATTGAAGATTTTATGCTCCGTAGAATGGAGATATGGGATGAAGAATGCAAGAAGCAAACATTGGAGAATATTCGTAAAGCATTAAAAGAATCGCAGTATATAGACAAAGACTTAAAAGTATGGAACATTATATATTAAGATGTAAACATTGTAAAAAAGAATATATATATTGCACATATGGCAATGAAGATGGGCGTTCAAAGGAATATTGTTCAGAATGCCAAAAGGCAATAAATGATGCATTAAAATCAATCCCAGTCAAATTTAAACCTGTTAGAGCTAGAATAACAGATGAAAAAGAAAAGCAAAAAATTCTCAAAGAACTTGAAAACATCAAATCTGAAGCAGAGAAGAATAACATTTTCAATGTTGTAAGTTTATTAAGCTCAAATAAAGATAATATAGACCGTTATACATATAACGGGAAGACATATTATGTTGAATATGATGATGAAACTCCGAATGACAAATGTCTGTCAGTAGAGGTTGAATATGACATCATTAACGAAAAGACAACGTCAAAGTTCTGGAGAGCAACCAACAAGAGTACATTCCAGCATGGAAGAAGCTATAATTCAATCTTTAAAAATCTTAAAAAAATACCAATTCAGAAACTCAGTATGCCTGACGGGCAATTGTTATGGAACGATTGTTAATTAAAAAGCAGTCATTACGACTGCATTTTTTTTGCATATGTTGATATTTATTATAAAAATAACGAATTAATACGTATTCATATTATGGATAAGAAACTTATAAGATTAGCAGAATCAGACCTTCACAAGATTGTGAAGGAATCAGTAAATAAGGTGCTAACAGAACTAGATTGGAGAACATATGCAAATGCAGCAAAGAAAAGGGACGCACAGATACAGCAATTAGGTCGTGATGCAACTGATAAAGGTGGTAATCGTTTAACTAGTCTAAGAAACAACTTAGATTATGCTGCATCTGATGCTTTAACGTCTAAATATGCACAAAGGCATAACAACGGCTATCCAACCAATAATGCTGATGTCTACACTAGAAACGGTTATCAAACAGTAACAACAAAGAACTTTGATGGAAAAGGAAGATGGTCAAAAGGTGAATTCAATTATGACAACAAAGGTGGTGTAGACAAACAAGGTTATAGTATTGATTCTCCAATGGATAATGAAGTTGGAGATTATATGAACGGTAAATCAAAATACATTAAGGGAAAAGGTTGGCAATAAATACCATTATCGAAATTAATATACAATAATACAAAAAATCTTGCTACTAACTATTGAATTATTTTTGGAATCTGTTAGTTTTTTTATATAAAAAACCTCCCTATTGATGGTGGGGAGACGAATGGAGGTATTTAACAATGAACAATGATTTACTTAAATTGCTACAAGACACTAAAGACTCTATGATTAACGGATTTTCGAAAATTAGTGATAATCCAACATATGAATATGTGCTATGTGGTGTCGAAATATCTTTTGATAAGATTCTAAAGATTGTTAGATTTTACGATGATGTAATAAAC
>DFFQ01000196.1 GCA_002371025.1 Lachnospiraceae bacterium UBA3772
CCTGCATTGTGCTTGCACAAAATGCGGGAACTTTGGCGACTGCCCGTCATCGAGCCTCCAGGCGAGATGATGTTTTGCGCTCCATGACACGAAAGAATGCCATCAAAGGGCTTATTTTACCTCTGATGGCATTACTTCGTGTGTCTTATTTAATTTGGCGTCCGTTAATTCTTCAACATATCATCATCATGATCCTGGATGGAAGCCCATTCCTCACAATTAAATAATTTTATAAACTTTTTCATATTATGTTACCTAACAAATTTGATCCTAAGCAGAGGTAGAGGTGTTCTGATTTTCATTTAGCCATTTATCAAAATCATCTTCTTTTACAGTTCCAACTGAATATTGGTTTTTATCAACTTCAGAAACAACAGCACGAGCTTTAGAGTTATTTTTAATGATTAATAATATACAAATACAAACTATTAAGAAAACAAAAATTAATAAATATTGTTTAGATGATGCAGCTTTATAGGATGTCTTAGATATCTCAATACCAAAGGTGGAACTATTATAATGATTGGATCTGACATGGAGAGGAAAATCAGCGTCACTTTTAAGAAAGTATTTGTAAGAGATTTTATCTCCTCCTTGATCGTCCCATGTTACATCCATGTTATACCAGTTACCATCAATTTTAACTACATTCCATGCATGATTTATTGTTGTGTCATTGCCGCCAATACCAATAATGAGTCTTGCATCTATCCCGGCTTTATTACAAAGATAAAATGTTGCCATAGCATATCCATTACATACCATTATACCATCCCTGAAACCTTCAATATCAGTATAATTTTCATTGTTTTTGCGATAGTCATAATCAAAATTTTTGATCAGATAATCATGTATATTTTTAACTGTTTCGTAATCATCCTTTCCTTTAAGGCTTTCTGCAAGCTCGGACATCTTATTAAAATGGCTGTCCATTGTTGGCTTAGGATAAGGAAATGTTATTCTAATCCATGCTGTACAAGTATTACTATCGTATGGCATCTTACACTCGCCTTTAAAGTCAATTAAATAATTGCCGAGATAACAGCCGCTCATAAGAGGATTGTCACTATCATAGTGATATAAATATTCATCATAAAAACCTTCATCTACCAGCCAGCCATAAAGAGAGCTGTCTAGAGTATAGCTTTTATAAAGAGTTCTATCAGATATCTGTTTTGAAATAGCTTTAAAAAACTCTTCCTTAGTGCTTATAGTTGGTTCTTTGGCTGCGGAAGTATTAATATTTGTAGTATTTACAGGTATAGCAAATATTAATATTAATAAAATGACTGCAATAACTGATTTAAATTTTTTCTTCATTTACCCTCCATTGAAAAAGTTCGCGGTAAGACATTATACCATTATTTAATCTCAAAAAAAATATATTATTTACTATTATATTTAAGTGACGTTATACTAGATTGAACGAATTAAAACCTTTAGAAGGAGAAGATATATGTTTATCAAACCTGAGTTTTTTGAAGAATTTAAATGTAAGGCTTCAGAGTGCCGTAATACCTGCTGTAAGGGGTGGGAGATAGATATTGATCCTATAAGTTTAAACAGATACCTGAATTATGAAGGGGAATTTGGAAAGAAGATGAAGGATTCCATAACATTTCAGGATGAAGAGTTTTGTTTTAAGACAGATGAAAGTGGAAGATGTCCTTTCTTAAGAAAGGATGGACTTTGTGAGATAATTATAGAAAAAGGTGAGGATGAACTAAGTGATATATGCGCACTGCATCCCAGGTTTTTTTATGATATTAAAGATATTTCCTATAGTGGATTTGGAATGGCTTGTGAAGTTATCAGCGACAAGATAGTAAATGAACTTAAAAATAATGATCTTATATTTATAGTGGAAGATACGAAAGATGACGGTGATCTGAGCCAAAAGAATGTTACGCTTAAAGAGGTACATGAATATAATAGGAAGATGGACGAAGCTTTAAATGATACAGAGTTTTGTTTTTCATTTTTAGATTTTCTATTAACCAAGGGTATTTTTAAGGAAGAGAGTATATACGCTATAATTTCAAGTATTGAACCGATTGATGAACAGTGGGTAGAAGAATTAAAGGCTGTTAAAGGTGTAAGCTTTGATTTAATAAGTATTAAAGAAAATCCTTCACTTTGCGCAGCCTTAAACAGGATCTATCAATATATCTTCTTTAGATCTATGGGAAGTTGTTATGATGAGGAAATGGATCAAATAGATATACAGCGCTATAGTGGCTTGGATCATTTTGCTGCATATAACACAGAACTTATATATTTATTATTTAAAGCCAATAAGGATAATAAAGGTAAATATTCACTATCTGATGCGGCAAGAAGATGGTCCGCGCAGATTGAGTATGCATCGGAAACTGTACAAGAACTTTTAAAAAATGTATATATGGTCAAAAAGATATAACTTATGGTTGGATTTGATATTCAATATGCATAATATTTTAGTACAGCATTGTTTTTATTTAACAAATTTTGTATACTATAAGTTAGGTTTTTATTAGAAACTAAATGTTGAACAGGTATGGTATGAAGAAAAAAAAGGTTTTGGCTGTAGTGCTTATGATTATCATTTTCGCTATAGTTCTGCTTATGTCATATTATATATGTGAACCCATGCTTAAAATGGTTAAAGAACCTGATAAGTTCCGGGACTTTGTTGCAAGCAAAGGAATAAAGGGTGTACTTACCTTTATGGTGGCTATGACTCTTCAGGTTATTGCAGCTGTAATACCAGGAGGACCATTTGAAATAGCGGCGGGTTATGCTTTTGGAGCATTTTATGGTGCTTTGATCGCAGATATTGCTATGACAATTGGAAGTGTTATCGTATTTCTTTTTGTAAAGAAATTTGGTATGAGCTTTGCAAGCCTCTTCGTATCAAAAGAAAAAATCGAATCTCTGAAATTTCTTAAAACAACCAAGAAGTCAGAATTCGTAATATTTATGTTATTCCTGATACCGGGAACACCTAAGGATCTGCTGAGTTATGCTGTAGGTCTTACAGATTTAAAGCTTGGAGCGTGGCTGTTTATTACATTTGTAGGGAGATTTCCAGCCATACTTCTTTCCACATATAGTGGAACCCTGGCAGTGAAGAAGGATTATACTTTTTTCATTATAATCATTGTAGTGATCATCCTTCTTGGAATTGTAGGAGGATACTGGTATAGAAAATGGCATAAAAGCCATGAGGATAAAGCATAATATTTAGTTATACAGCGGGAGAAGGAAAATTATGATTCTTATCGATACACAAAAAGAAGAATTTGAACGTCTTAAAGAACTTAGAATATTTGAAAAAGAAAACCCAGATGTTTTTAATGGCAATATTCTTTTTGTTGGACTTGGTGGACTTGGTACAAGTGTTATCAGGTCTCTTAAAGCAATGATGAGATATCATATTTCCAAGGAAGATAATATTCATTTCTTATCAATTGACTCATGTATTTCAGACATGGAGTCTTCTTTGATGGATCAGGCAAATGGTAGGGCACTTTCAAATCCAGAAATTATAAGTATATATAGAGAAAACCTTCATGATATTCTCATCAACGGAACTGGGCAGGGAATGGTTCAGGATTCTCTTGCCAAATGGATGGGAAAGGATTTTCCAAAGATCAATATTGGACCTGAAGGCGCTAAGGGTAATAGACAGATAGGAAGACTTATGTTCTCAAATGCTTATGAGGATATAAGATTCTTACTTTTTGAAAAATTAGAGGAATACTATGCTGATTCTGATTCCAGAGGATTAGATATCTTCTTTGTTACCGGCCTTGGCGGAGGAACAGGAAGTGGTATCTTATCAGATGTGGCTTACAATGTAAGAGCTTATGCAAAGATGAAGAAATGGGACAACGTAAGACTTGGCGGTTTTCTTCTTACTCCTGATACTTTATATGGAAATGAAAATGTATATGATAATAAAGAATTATGTACATTAATGAATGCAAATAGTTATGCAGCAATGTCAGAGATAGAAGAACTAATGACCAATGTTGAAAATGACAGAGCTTACGTATTTGAATCAGGTGTACATAGACTTTCAATAAAAGCAGATATATTTGACTCATGTATGGTAATTACCGGTAGAAAAGAGTCAGATGACAGATTTGTTCCAGTAAAGACACTTTGCAGTGATGCAGCTTACATCCTTCTTAAACTTTCTAAAGTTAAATATATTGGAAATGGCTCCATCAGCAAGGGAACTAAGAGAATGCTTCGTGATGCGTTCTTTAGTGACAGCCAGGGAACATTTAAGATAATAAATGAACTTGATTATAAGATTCCTGTAAAGGAAATTGAAAATATATGTGAATATCAGGTATTTAATGCAGCTTATAGGGATATTCATGGAGTACCTGATGACAAGAGACTTCTTCAGAATTCTGATGAAACATTTGGAAGATTAAGAGAATTCCTTAATAGTGGAACTGAGGATGAGATTTATCTTCCTATCAAGGGTCTTCTTAGAATCAGTATGTATGAAAAGCCAGATTATAAGAGTATCAAGAAAGGTTTCGATGACTTCAGAGGAAGAGCCTTAAGGGATTATCAGTCATTTGAAAGAAATATTGATACTGCTATCAAGGAATATAAGGATCAGGTCATAAATACAATGAAGAAGCATATCAATGAATATCTTCGTGATTATGGTCCATTTGTAACTGTAGCTATCATTGGATCAGCCGGATTTGCTGATAATGATAAGGATACAGGAATGATAAAAGTCCTGAAGGATATGAATGACAAATTAAATGAAGAACATAATTCACAGGATTATGGAAGAATCATAGAATCCATAGTTGATATGACTTCTCGCCGTTTCTTCACTTTCCCTGGTGCAAAGAGGGAGACTGAGAATGGATATTATGATGCATCAGTTAAGAATATTCTTCAGAAGGAAAGACGACTTATCAGAAATGAGCTTCATGATCAGGATTTCTTCGGAGATATCATCAGAAAACTGAGACGTAGAAGTGAAAGAATCATGGATATCTATTCACAGTTTGATGAAGATCTGAGAAATGAAGTAAGTTATCTTAATGAAGTTGGAAAGAAGATGGTAAGCTTCCTCTTAAAGGATGCAAGAAGATATGAATATCTTCCAACTGATTACATTGATGCAGAAAGAATAGAATATTTCAGAATAGGTCTTATCCGTATCATGCTAGATCATGAGGTAGATATTGATAATGGCAGAATCGTTCCAATCAAGGATGAATTGGAAAAACTTTATACAGATTTCTTCAGAGGAATCGGTACTTATCCAGGAGAGAAGGTTATTTATACAGCCTTCGCTGATGAGAGACCAAATGTAGCCGAAACCAATATGATGTTTGCATCTCCAACAAATGAGAGAAGAGCAGAAGTAATGAATCGTGCTGCCAATGCCTTCGTTAAGGCAACAGGAACAAAGGTATCAAATAAACAGGTTTGTCTTTTAAATGAAAAAGGTATGAAGGATGCCATAAGAAAGAGATACATATCTCTTCCTGAAGCAATGCCATACTTCTCAGATGCCGTTAAGAAGATACTTATGAAAGCGCCATATAATTATGAGTCCGGAGTTATTACACTTAATGCCGGTGCATATGAAATCTCAGTAGAAGATATATTTACAGGAGTAAGTAAAGATATGTTCTGGACATCTAATGAGATGGCAAAAGATTACGGAATGGTGTCCCAGTCTGATTATAAAGGACTTCATATTGAGGGATAATAATAAAAGAAAAACACCTCCACAAGCGGACTAAACATGTCCTTTTGTGGAGGTGTTTTTCTTAATTCAATTATCCCTCAATGAGGAGATGGTTTTCTCATTTTAATTATCCCTCAATGAGGAGATGGTTTTTTTTACTCTCACTTGTATTTTCACTGGTTCATGGAGTCAAGCATTTTCTTCAGACGTTCTTTTTTAATCGGAGGATTTAGAAGGGGCTTCATGGCAAGAGCCATTAATTTCATAGGATTATCATCTGCGGCAACTCGGTTTGAACTGATCTTGCCACACTTTGTACATTTATGGATAATGGCCCATTCACCATTTTTTCTAACCCAGACACCGATTGG
>DFFQ01000030.1 GCA_002371025.1 Lachnospiraceae bacterium UBA3772
AGCCGATCAGCATGGTCAGCATAGGTAAAATAACCATGAACATATTTACACCTTCCATCCGTAACCAATACCAGGAACAAAAAGCCATGCTGCTCTTGGTTCATATTCCATCTTCCCGTCTTCCTTAGCGACTGCCTCAACCTCTTCCCTGGTGCGATCTTCTACATCGCATTCTCTAAATTTAAACTGTTTGCCTCTCCATGTGATTGTCATGATACTTCCTCCTTTTCCGTAATAATCAGCTCCTGGATCTCCAGGCCGTTCTGGTCAGCCCAGAGTTCCAGAAGAATTGTTAGAATCTTTTCGCCCATGTCGCACCTCCAAATTCAATTTAATTGGATTTCTCGGGCACAAAAATAAAATCCATTGGAATGCCGGAAAGTTCACTGATTTTCCGTAATTGGGATAAAGAGGGTTCGCTCTTCCCATTTTCCCAATTATTCACCGTCCCAACGGATATTTCGAGAATTTCAGCCAGTTGTCTCTGGGTTAATTTGGCATTAATTCTGGCTGCTTCTAATGTAATTCGTGGCATTTGTTTGACCTCCCTTCTAAATCTTTAAACTTAGTATAATTCAATACAATTGAATTGTCAATACGAAATTCAAAATAATTGTATTTATGATTGAATTTTTTATGTATTTGTATTATAATAATTTTACGGAGAGGGGGTGATAAAAATGACGGACGCTGAACAGAAAAGAGTATTTGCTAATAATCTGACTCACTACATTAACATTAATGGAAAGCAGCAGAATGAGGTCGCTAAGGCCATAGGTGAAAAGCCAACGACATTGAATATGTGGTGCAAGGGAAATTCCTTCCCGTCAACGGGAAAGATTCAGAAACTAGCAGATTATTTTGGAATAGGTAAAAGTGATCTGACAGAAGACAAGACGGGGCTAACATTAGATGAAGCCTATGCCAGTGTAACAATGAAAATAGCGCTGAATGACCAGCGCTTTCAAAAGATAATGATTGATTATTATGATATGCCTAAGGATAAAAAAGAGGCGTTCTGTACGTTCTACGAAACATTCATTATGGAGGAGAGGGATTAGGATTCCTTTTCCTTTTCCTTCTCCTCTTTTAATCCAGACATAGCGAAGTGATAGAGTAATCTTAAAATTGTTTGACTATTAATTTGGTCAATAATCTTTTTGATTTCTTCTTTGTAGTTCATACATTCGCCCCCCCTTTATTGGTTAGTGTAACATTATTAGAACATATGTTCTATAAAATTTCAATAGCCTATTTTTTAAAAATATATGTCCAAATTTGAAAGAGAGGGATGTTAATGCCAAGAGAATTTATTTGTACTTTAACCACAGCCGAACTTTCCGAAATATATCATAGGGAAGGAATGACAATTAAAAAGATGTGCCCTATTGTTGGGTGTAAGTCAGACATAACCATGGCTAAAATTTTACATCAACATGGGATAGATACTAACAACAATAAAAGAATGGCGTTCCAAAAAAGAGGAGGGAGAACAGACGAAGAATTTAAGGATTTTTTGACCGTTCAATACTTAGACAAAAAAAGAAG
The DNA here is from genome assembly GCA_002371025.1 of Lachnospiraceae bacterium UBA3772. GTDB lineage: Bacteria > Bacillota > Clostridia > Lachnospirales > Lachnospiraceae > Eubacterium_Q. Next base: position 1,549 of record DFFQ01000030.1, read on the forward strand.
TATGACATCTATTGCAAAAGAGCTTGGAATATCATGGGTAATAGTTTCACGATATTTAGACAAATACAATATTCCCAAGAGAACTAAATCACAGCAACAACACCGTGAAGGAGGCTCTAATTGGAAAGGTGGACGGCATAAAGCGTCAAATGGATATATAGAAATAAGCGTCAAGGGTTATCCAAGACTTAATAAAAGAGGATATGTTTATGAACACCAGTATGTCGCTGAAAAGAAAATTGGAAGACCATTAAGGGAGAACGAAGTAGTCCACCATATTGATAGAAATAAAACCAATAACCACCCTGACAATTTAATGGTGCTAACAAAAGAAGAGCATTCCAAACTTCATCAAAAGGAAAGGCAGGAAGCCAGAAAGAGGGTGATATAATGAAACGAGCAGCTTTGTATGTTCGTGTCCTAAGTTAGTACAATCGAACAGCGTGAAAGGGGTATGTCCGTAGATACCCAAATAACGGCCCTAGAGGCCTATTGTAAGGCGAATAACCTCACACCCTATAAAATATACAACGATGCAGGAATAAGCGCCAGAAAAGCCTACAAGAGGCGTCCTGCCCTGCTTGAGATGCTTAAGGATTGCCAGGATAAGAAAATAGATGTGGTCCTCTTCACCCGTCTTGACCGGTTCTTCCGATCAGTACCGGATTACTATGCATGTGTCGCCCAGATGAATGGAGTCCCTTGGAAAGCAATACTGGAAGACTATGAGACAGAAACCCCGGACGGCGTATTTAAGGTCAATATCATGCTCTCAGTAGCACAATCTGAAGCAGATAAGACATCAGCCAGGCTAAAGGACACATTTGCCTATAAACGTGCCAGAGGGGATTATATAGGCAAGGCTCCCATGGGCTACTTAGTCCGTGGAAGGGACCTGATCAAAGACCCGGAGAAGCAGGTTGCCATCTCTGTTATGTTCAGGACCTACTTATCCACTTTCTCATCAAAAAAAGCACTGGAAGCCGGTGATGAGTATGGCCTGCATCTAGTCAGAAATACCTTTATGAAAATGCTGAGTAATGAGGCATATTGCGGACATGCCAAAGGCGGATACCGGTGCGAGCCATACATTACGGAGGAAGAGTGGAAGAGAATCCAAGAGGTAAAAAGAGCCAGGACGCCAAAAGAACGGATTTACGGTCCACGGACTTATCTGTTCAGTGGTTTGTGTCAATGTGGATACTGTGGAAAAAGAATGCCGGCCAAGCTGATCTACCGCACCCACGCAGACGGTGAAAAGGTTTTTTATAAGAAATATACCTGTGAGAACAGAATCCACCCACATCTGCAGTTGGTAGAAACCCACTTGGAAGATTACCTTTTTCAGAACCTTGACGTCATGCTTCATAATTTGGCGATAGAGGTTAAAACAAGGGAAAAAGGTATAGATGGAAGCATAAAAAAGAAAAAGCGGTTAGAGGGCAAACTGGAGCGCCTGAGGGATGTGTATATTGACGGAGATATGGACAAAGAAACCTATCAGGCACGAAAAAAAGCCCTGGAGGAAGAGATTAATTCTATCTACATTCCACAGAGCATCATGCCGGATGTCCCTGATAACTGGAAAGAAATATATAAAGATTTGACGGAGGAAAGAAAAGCTGTGTTCTGGAAGCGGATCATTAAGACAATAGAAGCAACAAATGATACAAAGAAGAATCCAGAAGTGATTTTTTTATAGTCTTGTGTCACTTTATTTTGCTATAGGTTGAGCCATATATAATTAAAGTGACATAAAAAAGAGGGCCGGAATTAACCGACCCTTTTATTATTTCTTATATGTTTTCGCAAACGGCAGACACTTGTTGCCGAACTTGCCATTCTGTGTGGTTCCAATCAGATCCTGCAGCTTCTTGACTGCCTTGACTGTCTCAGGACCATAGATATTATCAATCTTGCCATTGTAGAAGTCCATCCAGGATAACAGTTTCTGAACCTGTCCGACCTGCTTGCCCTTGTCAGCCAGTTGGAAGTATCCACGGGATGGAAGAACGGGGAAGCCCTCGTCAAATTTCTTAGAACCACCTCTGAACATTTCCAACTCTCTGAGCCTTCTCCTGGTCAGCCCCCGGAGTTCTTTTCCGCCGGCCTTGTTGTAGAGAAGGATCTTATCCTCAATGGTTCTGATCGAGCGTTTGCCCTTGTCTGTCAGTCCGTCAATGGAGCCGATGTTGTAAGCGAAGGACACCAGAGCATCAATCTGTGAGGTGTTAAAGCCATAAGTAGTCTGGTATTTAAGAACGAGCGGAAGATACTTCTTATTGAGCGAATCTTCCAGCCATCTTTCGGCCGTCTCCTGGGAGATCTTCATTCCCTTGCGGATGGACTTCCCTGTTATGGCCTTATCGGATGAGGT
>DFFQ01000201.1:0-562 GCA_002371025.1 Lachnospiraceae bacterium UBA3772
CTGATCCATGGCCAAAGGATAGACACGCAAAGCGAAGACTTACATCAGATAGATTTCTTAACAGATATAAGAATATTCTTACCAAAGATGGAGCTATACAGTTTAAAACAGATAATGTCATGCTTTTTGATTTTTCACTTGAATCAATTGAAGAATCAGGATGGAAGATTGATGCTATGTCAAGAGATCTTCATCATAGTGAATATAATGAAGGAAATGTCATGACAGAATATGAAAAGAAATTTTCTGAAATGGGTAATCCAATAAATATGGTAAGATTCAGACCATAAATAAAAAACCGCTTGTGCCTATTTATAAGGGGTGCAAGCGGTTGTTTTATATCAAAAACTATGTGCAAAATGTATAGTTTTCAGTATGAAACTATAGAAATTTATGGTAATTTAACCAAAGTGAAAAAAAGTTAAAAAAAATAGTTGCATTAATAGGTACACAGTGATATTATACAAAAGTGCTCTGACGAAGGGCACGAAACAAAAAAACAAAATAAATAAGTTTTTTACAGAAAACTATTTGTTTTCTGGGCCGCTAGCTCATTTGGTAG
>DFFQ01000201.1:641-14176 GCA_002371025.1 Lachnospiraceae bacterium UBA3772
GGGTTCGAGCCCCCGGCGGCCCACTGCAGGAGGGCTGAGGACTTTGTTAATCAAGGTTTTTGGCCTTTTTTTGTTGCATTTTTCTTTAACTTTCCGATATAGATTAAAAATATATAAATAAGGCATTAATATAAATGTACTTTTTGACACCTATATATAAATATGATATTTTAGTAAAGGATAATGACATATCTAAGGTAGGTATGACATTTGTATTTTTACCTATGGGAGGAAGTAAAATGGAAAATAATACACAACAGAATTATGGCCAGCCACAGCAGCCACAGCAGCAGGGTTATGGCCAGCCACAGCAGCAGCAGTTTCAGCAGCAGGGTTACGGTCAGCCACAGCCACAGCAGTTTCAGCAGCAGGGTTATGGTCAGCCACAGCAGTTTCAGCAGGGTTATGGTCAGCCACAGCAGCAGTTTCAGCAGCAGGGCTATGGATATCAGCAGCCACAGATGAGACAGGCTGGACCAAAGGTTGAGATAAGTTTTAATTTTGATAAGATTAAGACAATCAATTATAGAGTAATAGCTGCGTTTATATTATTCTTTTCAGCTGTTTTACCAGGATGGTTTGGTGTTTCTGAATCTGGAGCAATATTAAGTGCTGGTTTACTTGTAAAAGAGGGAGGAATTCTTAAACTTTGGGCAATTCTTTTCATTATTTCAGCTTTAGCAGTAATTGTATTAGAATATGAAGTTGTACCAGCGTTTAATAATATGATCAAGAGTTTACCATTTGGAGAATTCTATGTTCCAGCTTTAGCAGTTGTAACATTCATTCTTGGAACATTTGCATATTCAAAGGAAACAAAAGATGGAATGAAAATGCTTGGAATGAAATTTGGTTTCTGCTGGTGGTTTGCACTTATTGCAGTAATATTACTTTGCATTAAGCCTGTAGTTAAAGCTATCAAAGGCGAACTTAATTAATTTATGAATAATATGCTCCGGTGAAAGAGGAGGTTTAAAAGTAAGATAATTACTATTATACCCTTTTTTACCGGAGATTTTTTATGTAGAATAAAATTACCTAAGCGAAGAATAAACCCTGATCTTTAGGGTTAAATAATATGTTAATGGAGATAAAAATGGATTCACGTGATACAATCTGCGCAGTTGCTACAGGCCTGGGAAGAACAGGTATCGGTATAGTAAGAGTTAGTGGAAAAGATGCAATCAAAATATGTGATCAGGTATTTGAGGGAAGAAAAAAAATTTCTGAAATGCCAACATATACAGCGGCATTTGGAAATATAGTTGATGTATCAGCTGATGGAAAAAAAGAAATAATTGATGAAACAGTAGCCCTTGTTATGAAGGGGCCACATTCATATACAACTGAAGATACAGTAGAATTTGATTGTCATGGAGGACCATTTCTTTTAGGAAAGGTTGTTGATCTTCTTATAAGATCAGGTGTAAGAGCTGCAGAACCAGGGGAATTTACCAAGAGAGCATACCTGGGTGGAAGAATTGACATGACTGAAGCAGAAGCTGTTATGGATATCATCAATGCAGAAAATGATATGGCTCTTAAATCATCTCTTAGTCAGTTAAGAGGTGGTCTTAAAGAAAAGATTGAAGAAATCAGAGAAAAGATAATCTATAATACTGCCTTTATAGAATCAGCTCTTGATGATCCGGAAAATTACAGTCTTGATGGATTTTCTGAAAGATTAGATAAAGAGTTAGATGGAACTTTATCAGAAATTGAAAATCTTCTAAGTACTTCGGAAGACGGACGACTTATAAAAGAAGGTATAAGTACAGCTATCATAGGAAGACCTAATGCAGGTAAGTCTTCTGTACTTAATATGCTTTTAGGTGAAGAGAGAGCGATAGTAACTAATATAGAAGGAACAACAAGAGATACTCTTGAGGAATATGCAAATCTAAATGGAGTGACGCTTAGACTTATTGATACTGCGGGTATCAGAAATACTGATGATATTGTAGAAAAGATAGGTGTTGATAAAGCAAAAGAAAATATTGAATCCGCAGACCTTATTCTTTTTATAGTTGATGGAGCAGTGCCTCTTAATGATAATGACAGAGAGATAATTAAAAAAATAAAAGAAAATGATAAAAATGTCATAACTCTTATCAACAAAACAGACTTGGAATCTGTGATGGATAAAGAAGAATTAAAGAATCTTATCTCATTTAAGAAGGATAATCAGATTCTTGAAATATCTGCCAAAGAGGGAACAGGTAAGGAAGAATTATCAAATTTGATAAGAGATATGTTCTTCTCAGGAAATATTGATTATAATAGTGAAATCTATATAACAAGTAAGAGACATAGACAGGCTTTATATGATGCAAAAAACAGTCTTCTTAAGGTAAAGGAAAGTATCGCACTTTCGATGAGTGAGGATTTCTTTACTACGGATCTTATGGCAGCTTATGAAAGTCTTGGACTTATAATCGGTGTAACATTAGAAGATGATCTTGCAGATAAGATATTTGAGTCTTTCTGCATGGGTAAATAAAAGAGGAAAAATAAAATGGCAAACGTAGAAGAAACATATGATATAGTCGTTGTCGGTGCAGGACATGCAGGATGCGAAGCAGCTCTTGCCGCCGCAAGAATGGGATTTAAGACAATCTGCTTTACTGTCAGTATGGACAGTGTAGCTTTAATGCCATGTAATCCTAATATTGGCGGAAGTTCTAAGGGACATCTTGTAAGAGAGATTGATGCCCTTGGCGGTGAAATGGGTAAAAACATCGATAAGACATATATACAGTCAAAAATGTTAAATGTATCAAAGGGCCCTGCGGTGCATTCTCTTCGTGCTCAGGCGGATAAAGTAGAATATACAAAACAGATGAAACTTACAATGCAGCATGAGAAGAATCTTACTATGCGTCAGCAGGAAGTAAGTGAGCTTATTGTTGATGAAAATGGACATGCAGCAGGAGTAATAACGTTTTCGGGAGCTATTTACCATGCAAGAGCAGTTGTGCTTTGTACCGGCGTATATCTTAAAGCAAGATGTATCTATGGTGATGTGGTAAGTTACACAGGTCCTAATGGCCTTATGGCAGCAAATCATCTTTCTGATTCCATGGCAGAAAAGGGAATTTCTATCAGAAGATTTAAGACAGGTACTCCTCCTAGAATTGACAGAATGTCGATTGATTTTTCAAAGACAGTGGAGCAAAAGGGTGATGAGAGAATTCAGCCTTTCTCATTTGAAAATACTGAAGAAGATATTAAGAGAGAGCAGATTTCCTGCTGGCTTACATATACAAACAATGAAACTCATGAAATAATAAAGCAGAATATTGACAGATCTCCTCTTTATTCCGGGGCAATCCATGGTGTTGGACCAAGATACTGTCCTTCTATTGAGGATAAGATCATGAAATTCCCAGATAAGGACAGACATCAGCTCTTTATTGAACCAGAAGGTGAGAATACAGAGGAAATGTATCTTGATGGAATGTCTTCATCTATGCCGGAAGATGTTCAGTTTGCCATGGTTCATTCTGTTCCTGGACTTGAAAATGCAAAGATAGTAAGAAACGGATATGCCATTGAATATGACTGTATCTCAGCTACAGATCTTAAGCATTCCTTAGAGTTTAAGGCTGTGCCGGGACTTTTCTCTGCAGGACAGATAAACGGAAGTTCAGGTTATGAGGAAGCTGGAGCCCAAGGGCTTATGGCAGGTATAAATGCTGCAAGACTTCTTCAGGGAAAGGAACCAGTAGTATTAAAGCGTTCAGATGGATATATAGGAGTTCTTATTGATGACCTTGTAACAAAGGAAACAAAAGAACCTTACAGAATGATGACAAGTCGTGCTGAATATAGACTTCTTCTTCGTCAGGATAACGCTGACTTAAGACTTACTGATATTGGACATGAGATTGGGCTTATAAGTGATGAAAGATATGAGAAGTTTAATAACAAACGTGATATAATAAATTCTGAAATAGAGAGGCTTAAAGAAACTAAGGTCGGAGCATCTAAGGAAGTTCAGGCTTTTCTTACTGCTAATGAAAGTACACCTCTTAGAACTGGTGTTACTATGGCAGATATTATCAAGAGACCGGAATTTGATTATGATAAGGTAAAAGAAATCGATCATGACAGACCGGTTGAAGGAATAACTAGAGAAATAGCAGAGCAGATAAATATATCAATAAAATACGAAGGATATATTCAGAGAGAAAGAGATCAGGTGGCACATTTCCTCAAGATGGAAGGAAAGAAAATACCTGAAAATATAGATTATAGTAAAGTTAAAAATCTGAGAAAAGAGGCAAGACAAAAACTTGAAGCAGTAAGACCGGATTCAATAGGACAGGCTTCAAGAATATCAGGTGTTTCTCCGGCAGACGTTACTATGCTTATGATCTATCTTAAAGCCTGACGTGAAAGGAAGACAAAAATGAATTATATAGTGATGGATCTGGAATGGAACCAAAGCACCTACGGAAGGGCAGGTGAGCATCCAAGGCTTCCATTTGAGATTATCGAGATAGGGGCAGTAAAGACGGACGCGGATTTTAATATCATCAGTGAATTCCGTACTTTGATTAAACCAAAGGTTTATACCAAACTGCATCATACCATCAAAGAAATGCTGAATTATGACGAAAAGGAATTATACAGCAAAGGAAAACAGTTTAAGGATGCCTGTAAAGAATTCTTAGATTGGTGTGAAGGTGAAAATAAAGAAGAATATGCGTTCTGTACATGGGGGATGTCAGATTTATATTATCTGCAGTCCAATATGGATTTTTATTATATGGAAAAACTGAAATTTCCGGTTAAGTATTATAATATCCAGCAGATATATGCAGATAAATATGATCCTGAGAAGAATATATGTAAGCTTGAAAAAGCAGTTGAATTCTTAAAGATGGATCAGTCAGAACCATTTCATGCAGCCATAAATGATGCAAGATATACAGCAAGAGTTATGAAGGCAGCTGATCTTGGAGATTTTAGTGAAAAATATACTTTTGATATATATAGACATCCGAAGAAGAAAGAAGAAGAAATAATAGATTTCCATGATGGAATGATAGAATATATTTCTTCTGAATTTACAAGTAAGCTTGCTGCAATGGAAGATAAGGATGTAAGAGCAGTCGTATGTCCAAAGTGTAAGAGACGCGTATCAAGAAAACTGCTGTGGTTCCAGTCAGCACCAAATACTGATCTTTCAGTAGGAAAATGTATCTACCACGGATATGTAGTGGGAAGGATTAAATTTAAAGAAACTGGCGGAAGTGATCCAAATGTCTTTGTAATGAAAAGAGTTACAAGAACCGATAAAAAAGGTTATGAAGTCATCAAAAAAAGAAAGATGGATTTAAGAAAGAAAAAAAGAGAAAAAAGACATCAGGCCAGAAGTAAAGAAAAATAAGATTGAATTAAAAAAGTCCCTTAAAGGGACTTTTTTAATTTATATTATAATGGTTCTTTCTTTGCAGTTCCAGGTTTTCTTGGATAAGCTTTAGGAGTCGGAGCTTCCTTTTTAACTACTATAAAGCTTCTTTTGATATCCGAATCCAAAAGTGTGATACGGCTATCCTCAATTATCTTACCTGAAAGACATTTAAGGGCATGAGAAGAAGCAGCAATCTCTTCTTCAACTTCACCGGATTTATAGGATATGAAATAACCACCTTTTTTAACAAAAGGAAGAGTATATTCAAGTAAAACAGGAAGACTTGCAACGGCACGTGAAACGGCTATATCAAAATGGTCACGAAGTTCCTTATTTCTTCCACCTTCTTCTGCCCTTGAATGGATGGTTTTAATATTCTTTAATCCAAGAGCAAGGATTACTTCATTTAAAAAATTTACTCTCTTATTAAGAGAATCAAGAAGCACCACATCTAAATTTGGAAAGAGGATTTTAAGTGGAATTCCGGGGAATCCAGCACCAGTACCAATATCGATAAGTTTTAAGTTTTTTTCTTTAATTCCTTCAACTTTTGTAACAGAAAATGCCATGGAAACACTGTCTATAAAATGTTTTAAGACAACATCTTCTCTTTCTGTTATAGCTGTAAGGTTCATAACCTTATTTTTCTCAATCAGCATCTCATAATATGTTTCAAATTGAGCAAGCTGCTCATTGCTGATAGGATAGTTATTTTCATCGCAAAATGATTTTAATTTTTTCATAAGAATCCCTTAATTTGATTTTTATACAAAAATGTTATATTATGCTTAAACGCATATGTTTTAATCATAGATTAAGATGTTTAAAAAATCAATCATATATGATATATTAAACTTTGAGCATATCGTTAATACTTAATAGAGTTACTAAAGTATAAAAGAAATACGAAAGGTATTAAGAATAGTATGGATAATATGGAGCCAATAAAGCCTACGCTTGTCGTAATGGCAGCGGGACTTGGTAGCAGATTTGGTGGTCTTAAGCAGATTACAGCAGTAGATGAAAAGGGTCATGCCCTTATGGATTATGCTATATATGATGCTAAGAAAGCAGGGTTTGGTGAGGTTGTTTTTATCATCAGACATGAATTTGCTGAGGATTTTAAGAAGGCGGTAGGAGACAGAGTAAGTAAGAATTTACCTGTTACATATGCTTATCAGGAATTAGAAATGCTTCCAGACGGAATCAAGGTTCCAGAAGATAGAAAAAAGCCATGGGGTACAACTCATGCTCTTTATTGTGCAAGAAAAGAGCTTAAAGGAAAGAATTTCCTTACAGTAAATGCTGATGATTATTATGGATATGAATCATTTAAGCTGGCAGCTGATTTCCTTACAAAGGAAAATGCAGATGTAAATGAATTTGGAATCATTGGCTATGATGTTGTTAAGACTCTTACAGAGAACGGTACAGTATCAAGAGGAATCTGCAAGGTTGATAAAGAGAGTAATCTTTTAAGAATAGACGAAAGAAAAGAGATAAAGCTTGAAGATGGAAGAGGTTATTTCACTCTTGATGGAGGAAGTACTTATTCACTTATACCACAGGATGCAGTAGCATCAATGAATATGTGGGCTTTTAGATCAGGTTTTATTGATGATATAGAAGAGACATTCCCTGAAAGATTAAGCAGGGGAGTAAAAGAAAATCCTCTTAAATTTGAAGAGACACTTTCAGATGCAGTTCAGGATATTCTTAACAGAGAAAAGGGTAATGTTAAGATCATAGCTTCTCCTGAAAAATGGTTTGGAATGACTTATAAAGAGGACATTGATGAGGTTAAAGAAAAGATTCAAGAATTAACAGATGAAGGTGCATATCCAAGAGGGGATTGGTAAACAGATGAATAAAGATAAACTGCCTTTCTATGAAAGAAAGATTTCATTTGTAATAATGAAGATTGCATATATATTAGGAGCTGTCCTGATAATAATATCTCCATTTTTAAAATGGAAAACGCTTACTTTTAAAACTGATAAATATGTAAAGGGTAGTTTTTCATTTTTTATTTGTGTAAAAAGAGGACTAAGTAGTTTAAAACATGGTTTTAATTTTTATAAGATAGTGCCTTTATTTCTATGTCTGATGCTTATTATAACGGGCCTTTATATGCTTTATGTGGCGCTTAGAGACATAGATATAATTAAAAGGCCGGAAGATAGTTCCTTTTTTCTTGATGTATTTATAAAAAAGTATAAATTTATATCAAGGCTGATGGTGCTTCCATTGGTGATACTTGAATTGATATTATGCGTAAAAACTAAAATGTATAGTATTCAGTTCGGCGAATATAAGGAAATGTATAATACATATAAATCCATAATAGTATTAGCCGAACAGCAGACAGGATATAAAAGCAGTATGAAAGTAAAGATTTATACACCATTTAGTTTTTATCTCATAATAATAGGACTGATACTTTTCATCGGAGGATTTGCTTTTAAATATATCCTTGATACATTAAATGAAGATTAAAAAAACAGGTGGCACTGCTGTGTCACCTGTTTTTTTATAGATACATAAGAGATGTAAAATGTTTATAAAAATCTGGGTAGGATTTTCTTATGGCATAAGGGTCAGTTATTGTTACAGGGCCATCTGCCCTGATGGAAGCTATGGCAGAAGACATTGCCATACGATGATCATTAAAAGAATCATTTGAAGTCTCTTTAAAACTAGGAGATCCAGTGATATATAAGATATCATCTTTTTCTTCAATGTTTATTCCAAAATTTATAAGCATGGTTTTTATTGCTTCAACTCTATCACTTTCTTTAATGCGAAGTCTTTCGTAGTTGATTATCTTTGTTGTTCCGTTTGCAGAAGCTGCGCATACTGAAAGTATAGGAATAAGATCTGGTATATCATGTGCATCGATAAAGGTTGCTTTTAAATCTTTAGGTGTGACTGTTATGTCGCAAAGCCCGTTTTGATTTTCAGTTATTTCAATACCAGCTCCAAAATCACGTAAGATATCAAGTACTTTCTTATCTCCCTGATCACTGTTAAGTGAAAGATCTGTAACAGTTACACTTTCCTTAGATATTGCTCCGGCACAAAGGAAAAATGCAGCATTACTCCAATCACCTTCAACTTTTGTAACAGGAGATGAAGGATTATAGATCTGATTTCCCGGAATAATGAATTCTCCAGGTGTATTTTCTATTACTTTTATGTTATATGAAGCAAGCACCGATAAAGTAATATTGATATAAGGACGTGAAGATATTTCACCGGTAACTAAAATTTTACTATCACCCTTAAGTAATGGAAGAGCAAATAATAAGCCAGTGATATACTGGGAAGATATATTACCAGGGATGATATAAGTTCCTGAGGTAATATGTCCCTTTGTTACTAAAGGAGATATGCCCTGTAAAGAAAGGACAGCTCCATGACTGATTAACTCTTCATAAAGCGGTGAAAGAGGACGGGTTGTGAGTCGGTTATGAGTTGTTATCTCACAGTCCTTCCCAAGTGCAGTAACTATTGGAAGCATAAATCTAAGAGTAGAACCGCTTTCTCCTGCATCTAATTTACTGATGTCCTTTATATCTGATTCTGGAGTAGAAGCAGCATCAACTATACTGTATATACCAGGAATCGGAGTAATATCCAGATGATCATTATTTTTTTTAATGATTGCCCCAAGGTTATTAAGACAGGAAATGGTAGCTTCAATGTCTTTAGAAGTCTCTTCAAGGATGAGACTTGAAGGAGAAGATGAAAGTGCAGAAGCTATGAGAAGTCTATGGGCATGGGACTTAGAGGCAATGGCTTTTACCCTGCCTCCGAAGTGAAATGAAAATGTATTTAATGTTACGCTGTTATCAGTTTTAATGATCTTTTCCATATATTATTTTTCTAAATTATTATTTTCCATCAACTGTTTCTTTTGCAATCTTTCCATCATGAAGCAGCTGCCACATGGTGTCAGGATCATTATCTATTAAAGCCTGTTTATATTCTAAGAGATATTTTGTTATATAATCAATTTCTTTAATAAGATTATCTTTATTAAGCATAAAGATTTCAGTCCACATAGTTTCATTTAACCAGGCAACTCGGGTCATATCCTTATAACTTCCGGCAGAAAAACCTTTATGTGCCAGGGCTGTAGGACTTTTAATATAGGCGTTAGATACAATGTGAGCCATTTCTGATGTAAATGCGATCATTTCATCATGTCTTTCGGCTGAGCATACAGTGATCATACCAAAATCACATGGTTCTAAAATAGAAGTTATGCATTCTATAAGTTCTTTATCTTCTAAATCCTCTGGAACTATGATCATGGATGCATCTTTAAAAAGCTTTTCAGTGCTGTATTTGTAACCGGAATACTTTTTACCGGCCATTGGATGTCCGCCCACAAAGGTAAAGTTGTATTCCTTTGCAATTTTAAAACATTCATCGCAGACAACTCGCTTAAGTCCGCCAGTGTCAATTACGATGGAGTTTTCATTTATAAAAGGAGCCATTTCCTTAAGAAACTGGTTAATTGCAACAGGATATAAAGCAGGAATTATAAGATCACATTCTCCGATATTATTTTTATCAAGTTTTTTATCAAGGGTGCCTTCATTTATGGCGGTTTCAACTACTGCATCATTAAGATCGGTACCATATACAGTAAGATTTCCGTTTTCTTTAAAGGCTTTTGCAAATGAACCGCCTATAAGTCCAAGTCCTGCGATTCCTACAGTTTTAATTTTTTTCTTATTAAAATGTGACATTTTTATTCCTCTCTGCCGATATATCATATTACATTATATTATAACGTAGATGTCAAAAGGACATTTGACATTTTGATATACGGATTTTCTGTAATTAATATAGCTAATTTATATAGTGATACTGTAATGCGTTAATGCGCTAAAGTCAAGAGGGGTTATTTATTTTACTATTATGATCATTTGATATTTATGTCATTATAATTGATTGATAAAAGATTCAGGATGTTATAGGATATTTAATTAGTAAAGAGAAAAGAGGAAAGAACATGATTCAGAATGTTGCTGCCGTTATCGTTATAATTGTTTTTTTGGCTGAGCTTTATTTTTCAGCAGCTGGTTCAGCTCATAGAAAGAAAAAGATAATAAAGGGATGGAATAAGACAAGTGGTGTTATCACAGCTATTGAAAAAAAGAATGACCCAATGGCCAGAAAGAATTATACGGAGTTAACTATAGAAGGACCAGAAGGACGTACTGTCTATTCTAAGGTAAGCAGTATGTTTAACATCTATGAGATAGGTGAAGAAGTTGAATTAATGGAAAAAGACGGATATCATAAATTTGTGGGAAATGACAGAGTTGATAGGAAGGGTAAGAAGGAACAGCTGATAGGAGTATTACCTATTCTTGGAATCATTTTAATCGCAGGTATCTTAAGTATCTTATTTTAGGGAGGAGATTATGGAGAAGAATAAAGTGGTAAGAGCAAAGAAAATAAAAGGTTTAAAGGATGTAAAGAAGGCAGATAAAGTTTTTGAAGAAAAAAAATCTGTTAAGAAGCTTAGAAAATCCTATGAAAAGGCTTTAAAAAAAGCAAGTCCGGAAAGAACACTTTCTTTGATTGCAATCTTACTTACAGGACTTCTCACTGTTCTGGATTATATAGATAAAAAAAGCGATAAATAATCCTGGCTGATAATGAAAGAATAAGGGTTTCTCTTAATCTTGCAGTTTTAATTGCTGGGTGTTAAAATATTGCTAGTTTTTCGCATTTAAGGATAATAATCTCTGTAAATAAGTGCAGAGTATATGTATAGAAAGGAATTTATTAAAATGAGTAAGAGTTTTGACGAGTTAGTAGCAAAAGCCGCAGCTGTTGAAAAGAAGAAGGTTTCTGTAGCAGTTGCACAGGATGACGAAGTACTTTTAGCTGTAAAGGCAGCAAAGGAAAAGGGAATTGCAGATTCTATCCTTGTTGGTGATGCAGATGAAATTAAGAAGATCGCTGATAAAATCGGTATGAACCTTGCTGATTACGAAGTTATAGATGTTAAAGATAAGATTGAAGCAGCTCATGAAGCAGTTAAGCTGGTTCATGATGGTAAGGCTGATATGTACATGAAGGGACTTATTGATACTAAGGATTTCCTTAAGAGCGTACTTGATAAGGAAGTTGGACTTAGAAGTGGAAGACCTCTTTCACATGTATGTGTTTTCGAGATGGAAGGTGTTGATCATCTCCTTTTCCTTTCAGACGTTGCTTTCGTTCCATATCCAACACTTGAGGATAAAGCAAATATCATTAGAAATACAGTAGAAATCTGCGAAGCCTGTGGAGTTGAAAATCCTAAGGTTGCTCCACTTGCAGCAGTTGAAGTTGTAAATCCTAAGATGCCTGAGACAGTTGAGGCTGATGAGTTACGCAAGATGAATGAGAATGGTGAAATTACAGGATGCATCGTTGATGGACCTCTTTCACTTGACCTTGCTACATGTCCAGAAGCTGCTAAGCATAAGGGAGCTACAGGACGTAAGATCGTAGGAGATGCAGATGTTCTTCTCTTCCCTAACATTCATGCAGGTAACATCCTTTACAAGGGACTTGTTCATTTCGCAAATGTTAAGAATGGTAACCTTATTACAGGTACAGCTGCTCCAGTTATTCTTACTTCACGTTCAGATTCATTTGAAGTAAAGGTTAATTCACTTGCACTTGGTGCACTTGTAGCTGATTCACTTAAGAAGAACGCTGGAAAATAAGAAATATAAATTTAGAATAAATATTACATGGAGGGAAATATGGCAATTAAGTCACTTATTATTAACCCTGGTTCAACATCAACAAAGCTTGGTGTTTTTGAAGATGAAGAACTTATTATGGATGAAACTCTTCGTCATTCAACTGAAGAGATCGCACAGTATCCAAATATCATAGCTCAGAAGGATTTCAGAAAGAATATCATTCTTGACTTCCTTAAAGATAAGAATATTGATGTTAACTCATTTAATGTTATCGTTGGACGTGGCGGAATCGTTAAGCCAATTCCAGGTGGTACATATGAAGTTACAGATGCACTTATCAAGGATCTTACAGAAGCAAAGCGTGGTGAACATGCTTCTAACCTTGGTGGTATCATTGCAAAAGAAATCGCTGATTCAATCGGCGTTAAGGCTTATATTGTAGATCCTGTTGCTGTTGATGAGCTTGAGCCAATCGCTCGTATTTCAGGTATTCCTGAAATTGAAAGAGGATCTATCGATCACCCACTCAACCAGAAGGCTATGGGTAGAAGATATGCCAAGGAAGTTGGCAAGAAGTATGAGGATTTAAATCTTATCATCGTTCACCTTGGTGGTGGTACATCATGCGGATGCCACGATCATGGAAAGATGGTAGATGTATTTGCTGCATTTAATGGTGATGGAGCATTTTCACCAGAGAGAGCAAATGCTGTTCCTCCACTTTCACTTGTTGAGATGTGCTTCTCAGGTAAGTATACAGAAGCTGAGATGAAGAAAAAGATCATTGGTAACGGTGGTTTCAATGCATATCTTGGAACAAATGATGCAAGAGAGATAATGAAGCGTATTGATGACGGTGATGAAAAGGCTAGCCTTGTAATGAATGCTTTTATCTATCAGCTTGCTAAAAATATCGGTGCTATGGCAGCAGTTCTTAAGGGCCATGTAGATCAGATAATTGTAACAGGCGGTATTGCTTATAACGTTAGAATTACTGATAAGATTAGTGAATATGTAAGTTTCATTGCTCCTGTAACAGTATATCCAGGAGAAGCAGAACTTCTTGCGCTTGCTCAGGGAGCTATTCGTGTTATGAATGGTGAAGAGGAAGCAAAGATTTACTAAAATATGGGGATATTTCTGCCATGGTTTAACGACCATGGCAGTTTAATATTATATAATTTTTATTATGAAATATATTTGGGAAAGGGAAACAATGGAGAACAATAACTTTCAGGATCCAAACGGATTTAATCCACAGGGAAATCCATATCAGGATCCAAACGCTTTTAACCCACAGATGAATCAGTATCAGGATCCAAATGCATTCAATCAGCAGATGAATCAGTATCAGGATCCAAATGCATTTAACCAGCAGGCAAATCCATATCAGGATC
>DFFQ01000194.1 GCA_002371025.1 Lachnospiraceae bacterium UBA3772
ATAAATCCCATTTCAACAGATTCTGCAAGCCAAAGCGCCTCTGGGCGAACCTCAGCAACTTCTTTTCTTGCCCTTTTCCAGAATTCGATAGGAACGAGAGATGCCACATCACATCTAAACCCGTCAACAATAGAAGCCCAGTATTTAAGGGTCTCTATCTGATAATCCCAAAGAGCCTTATTTCCATAATCAAGATCAATAACATCCCACCAGTCGCCTACTCTGTTTCCAAACGAACCATTTTTCTTATGATAGAACCATTCAGGATGCTCTACGGAAAGCACTGAGTCTGGAGATGTATGATTATAAACCACATCAATGATACATTTCATGCCAAGAGCATGTATATCATCCACAAGCCTCTTAAAATCCTCCAATGTGCCGAATTCTGGATTTATGGCCCTATAATCCTTTATGGCATATGGAGATCCAAGACTACCCTTTCTGTTCTTTTCTCCCGTTGGGTGGATTGGCATAAGCCAGATTATATCAACTCCCAAATCTTTGATCCTTTTAAGATCTTTTCTCACCCCTTCAAATGTTCCCTCTTCGCTGTAATTTCTTACAAAAATAGAATACAGCACATCATTTCTTAATTGTTTCCCTGTGTCTTTTGCCATGTCTTTTACCTTTCTTTTTTATCTATTATTATTACCCACCCGCTTCTTTATTTCGTTTTTTATATAATGAAAAGAGGATACGAAAATCGCATCCTCTATCATTTTAAAACTATTATTTATTTCTGTAAATGATATCATCTCTTGCAGGACCATTTGAAACGATGGTGATTGGGAATCCAATCTCCTGCTCAATGAATTCGATATAATCACGGCACTTCTCTGGAAGTTCGTCGTAGTTCTTTATACCACGGATATCGCACTTCCAACCTGGGAATACCTTATAAACCGGTTTGCAATCCTTTAAGATTGATGTTACAGGGAATTCCTTTAAGATCTCGCCCTTATATTCGTAACCGATACATACAGGGATCTCATCAAGATAACCTAAGTCATCAACTACTGTAAATGCTACATCTGTAGCACCCTGAACACGGCATCCGAACTTAGATGCAACACAGTCATACCAGCCTACACGTCTTGGACGACCTGTTGTAGCACCATATTCTCCTCCATCGCCGCCGTGATTTCTAAGAAGTTCTGCTTCCTCACCAAAGATTTCTGATACAAATTCTCCAGCACCTACTGCTGATGAATAAGCCTTAGTTACTACAACAACCTTCTTAATTTCATATGGAGCAAATCCACATGAAACTGAAGCAAATCCAGCAAGAGGTGAAGATGAAGTAACCATTGGATAAATTCCGTTATCAGGATCCTTCATTGTTCCAAGCTGTCCCTCAAGAAGGATATTCTTTCCTTCCTTGATAGCATTATTGATATAAAGTGAAACGTCGCCAATGTATGGCTTTACTCTTTCACGTTGAGTCTTGATCCAGTTAAGAAGACCTTCTCTATCAATCTTATCTGTATGATAAAGATTTACAAGAAGCGCATCCTTAATATCTGCTACACGATTGATCTTCTCCATAAGAATTTCATCGTCCTGATAAAATTCATGAAGCTGCCAACCGATCTTTGAATACTTATCTGAATAGAATGGAGCAATACCAGACTTTGTTGAACCAAATGACTTCCCTGCAAGACGTGCTTCTTCAAGTGTATCAAATAACACGTGGTAAGGCATCATAACCTGAGCTCTGTCTGAAATAAGGATGTTTGGCATTGGAACACCCTTTTCTGTAATTCCATCTATTTCATTCATAAATTTCTCAATATCAAATGCAACCCCTGCACCCATGATATTCATTACATTTTTATGAAATGCTCCTGAAGGAACAGTATGAAGAGCGAACTTTCCATACTCATTTACGATTGTGTGACCTGCATTAGCGCCACCCTGGAAACGTACAACTACATCTGCCTCATTTGCGAGAGTATCTGTAATCTTACCCTTTCCTTCATCTCCCCAGTTTGCACCAACTACTGCTGTTACCATAGTTAACCGCCTTTCTTATGCGATAAATTATTTATAAATGATACATATCAGCTATGTATCACAGATTAAATGCCGCTTTATAAGCGCCATATAATAACCTAATACACGCGCTATGTATTACTGCACGTGACAAGCCATATAATGATTATACATTAATTGTAGCTGTAAGTCCAAGTTCATCCTCATGATCTTTAAGGATAGGCTTAATGAATTCATTTACGAATTCCTCTGTCTGTTCTGGAGCACGTCCTACATAGAGGCGAGGTTCCATTAAGCTCTTAAGTTCATCTAAAGATCTGTGGAATGCTGGATCAGCTGCAATTCTCTCAAGTAAGTCATTTGGCTTACCTTCCTTCTTTACTACAGCGCCTGCTTCCATAGAATACTGTCTGATCTTCTCATGAAGCTCCTGACGATTTCCGCCAGCCTTAACAGCATCCATCATAATGTTCTCTGTAGCCATAAATGGAATCTCTTCCATAAATCTCTTATAAATTACCTTGTCATAAACCACAAGTCCATCTACTACGTTAAGATAAAGGTCAAGGATACCATCGATGGCAAGGAATCCTTCTGGAACTGAAAGTCTCTTATTTGCTGAATCATCAAGAGTTCTCTCAAACCACTGAGTTGAGGCAACAAGAGCCGGATTAAGCGCATCACACATAACATAATCTGCAAGTGAAGCCATACGCTCACATCTCATAGGATTTCTCTTATAAGC